>JBBAEA010000084.1:0-15927 GCA_041656175.1 Bradymonadales bacterium
AGCTTCCCGAAGTTTCGGGTTAATAGTGTCTTTTCGAGCCATTACTTTATCTCCTTAGCTAACTGCCCCGCCCTTCGGAGCATGATAATCAACCGAAGGAGTTTACACAAATCATTTTACACTCTCGTTTTCCGCGCAATTGTTAGTCGTACAAACTTCGTCTGAGCAAAATTCATCATTTTGCCTTATTTTATTAGCATTTTTAGCTTATATTTCTCTACAAAATGTCTCATTTTGTTTAAAACTGTATCGGATTTGTAAAATTAAATTCACAATTTCTAGCCGTGCAAAGGTCTCATTTATTGAGTAGATCTTGCTTTGATTCAGGGAGAAACTGCTATTTATTTCTGGATTTTGGGTTTGTGGCTGGGGGGTAGCGCAAGATCGCCCGAAAAATTCGCATAATGCCGCACGCCGTGCGATGGATGAGCGTTTAGCGAATACATCGCACGGCGTGCGGCATTTAGCGAATTATGAGGGAAGCTTGCGCGTAGGGGGGTATACCCCCCGCAAAAAAGAGTGTACAATGTGTGAGTAAGCTTGTATCTTGTGTAAAGTGCGCGGATGCATAGAATAGCGAAGGGGGTGAGGCTGGATGAGAAATAAGGAGAGGCAATGATTGATAAACGCGAAATTTTGTCGGCAGCGCTGAGTGCGCATGTGAGCGAGTTGCGGTTATTTTGGCGAGAAACGGGCGTTTCTTGCAGGTGGTTGACGCCGGATGCGGAGCACTGCTTGGTGGACGAGGAGGCGCTGCGGACCTTGGAGGAGTTTCGGGAGGGTGCGGATAGTGCGATTGCGAGCGATGAGGTGCGGGGGGAGTGGTTGACGCAGGCGCAAGTTTTGTTGGATGAGGATGATGCGACGTGCGTGCCGTTTGCGCTAAGGACATTGACGTGGCTTTTGCGGGTGGTGGAGTCGCCGCATCGCGAGGATTTGACGACGGATTCGTGGAATTTGTATTTGTGGAGCGTGCGTTTGGCGGATTTGCCGAGCAGGGTGTTACACAAATTAAGCTCGCAGTTGGAGGGTGGGGAGAAGCATGCGTTGCTGGATTTGGACACGTTGGCGACGAAGTATTATGCGGCGCGGGAGGGGGATTTTGAGGCTTATGCGCGTGCCGATGAGTCGGGGGACATTTTGCAATTAGAGCAGTTTGACCGTTTAAGGCGTTTTAAGAATTTGGTGTTTTATGGGATTGCGAATATTGGCAAGGCGAATTTGTCTAAGCAGTTGATTTCGCAGTGGGAGAGTCGGACGGGGCGAGAGATTGGGATGCATTGTGTGACGGTGTTTCATCCTGGGGTGGGGTACGCGGAGATGGTGGAGAGGCGTAACACGGTGTGTGCGCTGCGGGGTGCGGAGAAGGTGGAGTTGCCGCGGGTTTTGACTTCTCAAGCCCAGTCGGCGCCTTACTTTTTTGAGCCCGATGCCAGTGGATATATAGAGGATGGCTTGTTCGTGTCGTTGTGCAGGGAGGCGGCGATGAATCCGGACAAGGACTATTTGTTTATGGTGGAGTGTATTGATCGGGCGAAGATCGAGGTGGTTTTGGGTGAGATAGCGTATATGCTGGATGCTTTTGCGCGTGTTCCTTGGCTTCGTTCTGTGGAGCCAGGCGCGGGGGGTGGCTGGGATTTAGAGGCGGCTGGGGCGCGGAGTATTCGCTTGGGTTTATCGGGGCGAATTTTCTTTGTGCCGAGCAACGTGTATTTTTTGGGCACAGCGATAGAGCGGGGGTTGTTTGTAGAAGAGAAGGCGAGTCTTTTGCAGAGTTTTGCCTTTGAGCGTCTTGTGCCCATGAACCAAGAGCAGCTTTTGCGCCGCATGCTTGCTGGGCGCAAGCCATCGTGTTTTGCGCGTCTTGAGGAGTACGCAGAGCACTCGGTGGCGTTATGGGCCGAGATCAACGGCATATTGCAAAGCGCTGGGGGCGAGACGAATTTAATCGGCTATGGTCCGCTTTTTTCGATGTGTGAGGAGATACTAAAGAGCGCCGATGTCCATGAAGCGGCGGGGATTGTTCTTGGTACGTGGCGCTACAGGATGCTCCCACCGATATTGATGAAAATGACGGCGTTACTTAGAGAGAAGGACAATTCGCATCGCCAGCATTTGAGTACTTTGCTCGACTCGTTGAATCGCTCTTGGCTGCGAACGCGTTTTTCGCTTGAGGGCTTACCTGGCTCTGAGAGCATCCAAGTTTCCTACACATCTGAGCTTAGCGAAGCAGCTGCTCAAGAGTAGTGGACGCGTCGCTTTTTTCGTCGCGGTATTTCATGATAATCGGGGCATAGGCTTGCAGCCCGTGCTCCGCAGCAAAGGCCGTTTTGATGGGGCGCGATCCTGGGACAACAACGGCATTCTCTGGGACGTGTAGGACGCCGTTGTGTGCGGAGATGATACGCTCTTTGACCAGATCGTAGAGGCGCGTTGCGCGCGTGAGTATAGTTCCTGCCGCAATAATAGCGCCTTTATGCACCTGCGTCCCTTCGAAAATTCCGCTATTTCCGCCGATGAAGCAATTATCTTCGATGATAGTTGGAATTGCGTTGATGGGCTCAAGGACGCCGCCGATTTGGACAGCCGCCGAGAGGTGGCAGTTTTTACCGATTTGCGCGCATGAACCTACAGTGACGTGCGAGTCGATCATGGTCATATCGTCGATGTAGGCGCCAATATTGACGAAGGCGGGCGGCATGATTGTGGTTGATTTCCCTAGGTATGCGCCTGCGCGGACGCTGCTGCCGCCAGGGACGATGCGAATGTTTTTAGCGGCCAAGTCACGTGTTCGCGCGATGAGATTGTGCTTATCGCAAAATTGCAGACTAGCCGCCGAGCTGGTTTGAAGTTTTCCGAGTTTAAAGCCCCATAAAATAAGGCGCTTGACCACTGTCGCGCTTTGCCATACACCATCTATTTGGTAGGCAGCGCGTGCCTCGCCGCTCTCTAGTAAGGCTACGAACTCGCCAAAGAGCGCGTCGGCTTGCGTTTGTTCTTTGGTTTTGTCGATATGCTCTTGTATTTGTAGTTCTAGCTCTTCTAGTCGTTGTAGTGTCTTTTCGTTCATCGATTAAGCCTCATGTCTTTTAGCATCTAAGCCTTAGTAATCTGGATATATATATTACGGGCAGCCCAAGGTCGTTATGCGCATCATTATATTAGTGCTACTTACGTTGTCTTTGACCCTTACCTTTACTTCGCGTTCATACGCGGAAGTGGGGCTTGAGCTTGGGCCCTACCGAGTTGTAAGCTCTGAGCTCGAGGTCGTAAAGCATTCACGCGAATTTTTCGGCTCCGTGAAGAGCCGAATCTACGTCATTGAGCATAAACAGAGTAAGAAGGAGCGCGTTTTATCGTACTTAGATGTTTCGGGGATCACGGTGGGCTTGGGCATGCTGGCGCCACCAGAGTTGCTGCGCTCCTATATTGAGGGCATGATCGTTGGTTGGGGGGGAAGCCTTAAGCCCAACGACTGGGAGTGGGAGAGCCACAAACTTTTGTGCCGCGAGACAGAGGCAAGTTTTGGGGCGAAAAGCTTCTGCTACCGCGGTTGCATGCGTTATGAAATAGAGCGAAAAGCGTTGTTTTTTGCCGTTGAGTGGGAAGAAGCCGTATGCAGTGCTAAGGACAAGGATTCTCTTGCGGCGTGGTTTCTTGAAAAACTTCTCTAGTTGCCCCTAGCCAGTTTTGGCAATGCGCTAAACTTACAAAGAACATGCATCTTCTCTCGACTGGGGCGCCTACGCGTACTGCGTTTGTGCGAGCGAGCCCTAGATTGGTGTTTTTTCCTTGGGTACTTGCCACTCTCCGGGTTCCCACTCGTAGAGTGCGCTATTGTTCTCGAAATGGTAGTTGTAGACAGTTTCTGCGCTGATATCGCCCTTCTCATCGTCCATGTGGTCGTCCATCATGCGATAGAGTTCGTCGTGACGCTCTTGTTCGGCGTCGGTGAGGGTTTCGCGATTGGCGAGTTTTGCGTTCAGGGCGGTTAGCTCTTGGAGTCGCGCTTCCATGGCTTCGGTGTTTTCGCGCAGCTCGGAGTCATCTGCGCCTTCGGCGGTTTTGCGCAGGGAGCCTGAGTAGCTGAGGTTTAGCTGCTCTAGCATATAGATGGGGTGGAAGGTGAAGAAGTTGTGATCCGAGGGTAGCCCTAGTGATTTTGTCACCGTTTCCGTCATCCACTGGAAGGGAACCCACAGTAGCAGCCACTTACCAAAGGATTCCTCCGACTCCCACTGCCAGCCCACGGTGGAGATCGCGGTTTTTGTCCAGTTCATTTTGGGGCTCCACTCGCTGCGATGGTAGCAGATCATGCGTCTAAATCGCTCTCGGCGGTCATCGTCGGAGAGGTAGAAATTGGCGATTTCAGAGGTTTTGAGAAAATGCGTGTTTTGGGGGGTGCTTCCTAGGTTTGCCTCGACGATGGGGCGAATAATGCGTTTCACGCGTACGAGGCTGTTTTCGGAGGCATCGCCCTCGACGATGCTCCATGCTTCACTTTGAGCGCTAGTTGCACCCATCTGGAAGATGTTTTCGGGGGAGAAGACTTCGACGTGTATCATGGGGTAGAGATTATCGGGGTGGCTTCCGAATTGTCCAGCAAAGCCTAGAGTTTCCGTGGCATCAACGGGAATGCTTACGAGTAGAATGTCACCTTTGTAGAATGCGGAACGGATACGATCGGGGTCTGCACCTTTGAGTGTGGCATCAACGGTGTTGGGAATACCCTTCTCGTAACCAAAAGCTCCACTGTCCATATGATACAGAACGTCGTCGGGAATACTGAGATCCTCGCCGAGTAGGCTTCGCAACCACGGGATGCGCGCGCTTTGCTCTTCTTTACGCAGTTGTTGCAGGTGCATAAACAAGGAGTACCAAACGATGCGACGCGGCTTACTTTGTCCCGCCACGTCTTCTTCTCTTTGGTGCTCTACGAGCACAAAACTGGGGTCGCCAAGATCGACGCGCGCGACGTTTCGCACAGCAACGATGCGGCCTTCCATCATATTGAGTACGGGACTTCCCTCCTCAACACTCAGGTGCACCCCCGAGTGCCAGGATTGGTTCACCCCGACAGGGTACCAACCGCCCGAAGCGGTTTCGGCGTTTTTGTAGTAGCGCTCAAAGAGCTGCTCCAGCATCCCACCGCCAACTTCAAACAAATTGCGCCTCTCACCCTCCTCGCCGATGAGCACTGGCAGGCTATTTCGTTTACCCTTGATCCCCGAGAGCACGCGCATCCAATCGAATGCAGGGCCCGGATCCCACTTATTGGCAGAGCAGTGGTAGTGGCCCATAAAACCCTTAAAACCCAAATAATCGCGTAACATGCGGTTGACCACTTCGCCGTTATCGCTGATGGGGGGGAAGCAGTTTTCGGCTACCACGGGCAGCGGAACCCAAGGCTCTTCCCCCGCAACGGGTATGGGCGTAATGAACGCTTTCATCAGGGCGATCAGCGTTTCATATTGCTCCTCGGTGTAGCCAAGCATCGTTTTGACCGAGCCGTTAATCTTGCCTTGGAAAAGTTCGCGCTTGCCCGACGCGGGGTCTTTATCGCGAAGCTCCGGGAAAACGGGGTTGTTCATGTCGATAGCGATACAAAGATTGTTGTTGTCGCCCGTCGCCCAAGCACAGTGGTAACAGTCTAGAAACTGGAAGAGCGTTCCATCGTAGTTGATGACGAAGTGCGTCGACAATCCCCTAGAACAAAGGACGTTGAAAGTCTCAGTCGCGCTCATCGTAACATCGTGGTGCAGCGCAATTTGCGTAATGACTTGCCCCATCGCATCGAGTTCCGCGCGCGTCGTTCCATAGAGTTGCTCGTACTCACGCGTAAAATACCCCCCCCCTCGCTGGTAGCGAAAACTAAAGTTACGCAGCGTCGGTCGCAGCAGCGCCATCTGCATCAGCTTATCAGGGCCAAGCGTATTCTCGGGTTTGTAAAAACTAGGGTTCATCTCCGCGTCGTGAATAACGACGTTGAACGATGTCGCAATGGGAACCTTGCGTCCGCCGAATAAAATATACTTTTCCATCACCTGCTCCTAGCACTAAGCCAATTCCCCCGCGCAGTCTATCACATAAACTTGACTATATAAAGCGAGATCCTTTTTGTGGGGGCTTTGCCCCCTACGCGTAAGCTTCCCTCATGATCGGCGGCTTCGCGCGTAATTTTATGCATTGTATGCGCTCAAATCGCGCATCCAATGCATAAAATGCGCTCAGGCGCCGCTCCTTCGGGTGATCTTACGCTACCCCCTAGGGTAGGTGCGAAAACATCACAAAAACGGGTTCTAAGAGCGTTAGCTCTTAGCGGGGTGTGGGGCACTCAGCATTACGTATTTCTTTTGAGTTTGCGCGGGGGGAACCTTTTTTCTTTTTGCAAAAGAAAAAAGGTTCCCCCCGCACCTCCCTCCAAAAAAGAAAGCACTCTTTTAAGCTCTTTCCGAATAAAATGCCATTTTATCTTCACCTTGCCTTGTTTTATTAGTATTTTAGCTTATATTTCTCTACAAAATGTCTCATTTTGTTTAAAACTGTATCGGATTTGTAAAATTAAATTCACCATTTTTAGCCGCGCAAAGGTTTTTAATGGTGAGGTTTTGCTTCAGATCAAAGGCCTCTTCTTACAACAACAATGTTGATGATTTGGGCATAAAAGATTTCCGTAATGATGAGGTGGTGCAGCGCCCCACAAAGAAAAGCATTTTTTGATTTTTTGCCTGAGTTCAAACAAGCCAAGATAGCTTCCCGCAGTTTAGTCTAGCAAGTATCTGATTGTTTTTCCATAAATCAGCGTATCTCTAACGCCATAGTTCTCGCATTTTATATGGTGGTTAACAGGAAAAACATTATTTTATGCGAGGGGGTAGCACGAGACCCCCGAAGCCATGCGTGCTACAAGCGCAAAAAATGTGGTGGTTCGGCGAATAGCCGAGACGCCACATTTTTTTACGCGCTTGTAAGCGCATGGCGAGGAGGCTCGGGCGTAGGGGGAGACTTCCCCCACAAAAAAATATAGTGAAAAATATGGCATATGCGACTTTGTGCATGCTCTGGGGCGGCGAAAATTATTGGCTTTAGGAGGGGTAAACATAAATAGCGCCAAAATTGGGAAAATCGTGTAGAATATGCGCATTGTTGGCGCTGTTGCTAGTTTTTGTTTCGCCAACGAGGGGTTATTGTAGAATTATGGAAGTGCAGGAGAGTAGCGCAATGGAGCAGTCTTTTTGGATGAGGTGTTAATGGGCTATGATGCCGCTTTCGGCTCTAAGTTTGCCAGACTTAGCGACGGCAAACCAAGCGTTTAGAGGGTTTTTGGAAAGCGTCAGTTCTGCCCGTTCGCCATTTTCGATGCGCTTGGAGCCAAGCAATGTGCTGGTTTTGGAGCCCGCAGTGAAGGATTTAGTGTGGATTTCGCGTCTTGAGTCGGGGAGCAAGAGTTCTGCTTTCCACTCTTCGCCTGGGCCATCGGCGACGGTCAAATATTGATCGCGGTACGGTGAGTAGGTGGTGTTGATGATCTCGTTGTTGTGTAGTTTGATAATGCGCAAGTAGCCCTCAGCGCCTAAGCCATCTGGGTATGGATAATAGTTTGAGTGGTCAACAACAATTTGTATAACTTGGCGCCCATCTTGTGAGTCGATGTTTGAAATGAGGTAGTCTCGCTCGGTAACGTGGCCGCAGAGTACGAGTAGGACGTTGCGGTTTGGGACAACGATTTGCTCGAATACTAGCCTACCCTCGTGGGTACGCTCGCCTTTTGCGAGGTAGTTGTGTTTTGTGATCACTGCAATTCGATGTTTGTAGCGCTTGAGAATTCGCTTAGCCCATGCGTAGGGGTAGCTTGCGAATCCCATATTGAGGAAGATGAAGTCGCGTTCGGCGATAGTGACTAGGGTGTAGGAGTTGTAATTGTTATCGAGTCCTCCTCCATACCAGAATTTGTTTTGGTAGCGCGATGCGGGAAAGTACTTGTCGTAGTGTGGGCGAACGTTGTAGTTTTCGCTATTCGTTTTTACGTAATTATCGTGATTTCCCACAGATATACCGTTGGGTATATCGAGATCGTCAATGATGCGATGGGCTTGGTCGGCAATGCTCCATTCTGTATCAAGCATGTCGTATCCACTGCTGGCCTCGACGAGGTCGCCCACATGATGGACGTAGGCAATGTTAGCGGCCAAGTATTGATCGCGTAGCCACTGCATGACGCGCAAATAGATGCCATTTGGGTTTCCGTTTACGAAGTAGACGGGACATGTGTAGTTTTGAGTATCGCCAATTTGTACGAAGCTATCGGCGCCGTTTGCCGCTAAGTGCGGCGCGACCATAGCGCGTATTTTCCCAAAGCGTACGTGTTTTGCGTTATCGATCGACGCGGAAAGCTCGAGGTTTGAGTTATGTTCCGAGACGGCTGAGTCTAGAAGCTGCCAAGCCGAGGCGCTGTAGTCATAGGCGAAAAGCGCCAAGCGCTCACCAACGATGCTATGGCCTAGGTAGTGTAAATCGGTTTTGCCCACAATATCGTTCGTTGAGATTTCAAAAACTTGGTAAGGCATGGCATTGAGGGCCGTCGTTGAGTAGTAGCCCGATTCTAAGGTATTTAGCGATTCGCCAGGGTAGTGTGCTTGGCGTAGCAAGAGATCGTCGGTGGTGTTTTCGAGGTATTTTACGTTCAAACTCGTGGAGGCTTCGTAGAAATCAACATCGATGTAGCCACCAGCGTTGCGTTTTGCCTTCACGCTAAGATGCTTAGCTTCGTCGTCGCTGTGGGATTTCGCATGGTAAAGTGTAAGAGCATCTGTGAAGATCGTAAAACTCTGCGAAGCCGTATGGGTGTTGGCATTGTTATCGACCATCGTGACTTCTAGGGTGTAGCTTCCCTCATGCAACGCAGAAGTATCGAGTGGCATCATAGCAATGGGGTTTTCATCGAGCGTATAACTAAGAGACTTATAGCTAACAGTTGCTGTAGCGTTGATAGCTCGTCCGCTGGGCAAAAGTGCGCCGTTCTCAAAATCAAAGACAATCTTTTTAGCATGCGGCTCATCGGATTTGAAGCCCAACACAGGATGCTCGCTTTCCATGTCTATCTTCCAAACGCTATTGAAATCCCAGCCAAGGGACTCATAAGTCGCCTGTGCATTCAGTTCTGCTCTTTTTTTACTAAGCCCATTGACGTTATTTTGCGCGCCAACTGGAGTGAAATTCTCGGCGTTACCATTGGAATCGGCCAATGTTACATCTTCGCTTGCAAGGTTGCCTGCCAGGACTGTTTTGTGGGTAGTAAATGCGCAGACGCGTGCGAAATATCCCTGTGCATCTTGGGCGTGGGTTATTTTGCCATCGAAAGCAACGCAATTTTGCACGCTAGCGCCGTTGGCATCGCTAAAGCCTGCAATAATACCAGCTACTCGTGAGCTTTCTTGGTTATCGGGTAAGGTCGTCGCGGTGGTAGTCACATCAGCCTTTGCCAAGCAGCGTTGAATCGCAAAACTGGGTGGCATCTGTCCGTTACCCGCGATATACGCCGCAATGCCAGCTGCGCGGTTGTGGGCAGTAACCGAGCCGACGAAAAGTGAATCTTCAATGCTTCCTGTGGCACTGTGGACTTTTCCAACGATGCCGCCGCCGTTGCCCACAGACTTTGACCCAAACAAACGCCCTCGCACTTCACAGCGCGATATTTTGGATGAACCCGTCATAACGCCAACCAAGACACCGACATCATTAGATAAATGCGGATGCGTTGAGTCATCGCTCTCACGTAGTTGGGCATCCATGAGTTTGAGGTTTTTTATTTCGCCATCGCGCAGTTCCCCAAACATGCCCGCCATATGAGGTTTCGCAGTGTCGAAGTGAAAGCTCTGACGTAACTGCGATATGCTGTGTCCATCACCATCGAAAACCCCCGAAAAGCGTTTGAGCATCGGCAAATTGCTGTAGCCTGGGAGCTGTGGCGATAGGACGATATTGCTGGTCAACTTAAAGTACTTCTTGCCAATATAATTTGGGGCTTCGGCGTTGAGGAGTTTTAACCATGTTCTGAGATCGTCCTCCGTATGAATGAGGTAGGGCTCAGACTCGCTTCCACTGCCTTCAAGTTCGTTATGGATAAGAGGCAGCTTAGCCGTCGGGAGGCTAGTCACCGTTCCTTTGTAGTCTCCAGTGCCAGTAGCAGTGACTCGTAAAAGCTTGCCCGCGTCACTGATGTTAGGCGCATAGCTTGAGGAACTTGCGCCCGCAATGGCATTCCAAGTGTCACCGTCGTTGGAGCGCTCCCACACGTAGGAAACCTGCGCGTCTTTGGGGCTAATGCTGCTTTTAAGCAGAAGATCACGCTCTGGAGAACCAACGACGCCAACACTCCTTAGCTTTCCCTCATGCTCCGCATCAAACTCGCGGCGCGACTTCGTAATCCTAAAACTATCAATGACATCATCGCCCAAAAACTGCTTGTATTCAATAGCATCCGCCCCCACGGACACTTTCCCGTACATCAAAACATCCGCATTTTCTCTATCCAAGTCGTAGTAAAACGTGTTCATCCACGTATCTCGCTCACGTTCATGCTCCCCACGATAATAGCCAGTAGCTGTTCCAGCAATAACGTATGTGGTACCTGCTCCCGATTCTGGGCTGACACGAACGAGAACGCTTGTTTCATCGTCCACGCGATCCGTGGTATCAAGGCTAGTTCTGAAGTATGAGCGCTCGTAGCCCGAGAGCAGCAAATCTATACCTGCACTGGACAATATACTGCCTACGACGTTGTTCACACGATAGTGGTGCCCTACGTTGTAGGGAGGGATGTTAAGTACTGCAATTCGCCAGCGCTTACTGCTTTTTTGCGCTTGTTCTTCTAAAAACTGCCATTGTAAACTCTCATCCTCGCCCTGAAGCGTAGCATTTAAAACGACAAACAACGCATTGCCATACTCAAAACTATAAACGCTGCCTTTAGCCGCGTTACTCAAAGCACTGGGTGTCTCTAAGTGATCGTAGTTTAAGCGCGCCTTCATTTGGACAAAGTTCAAGTCTCGCGCGCTACCACCATCATGCACACCAGCAGCAGCCATTAGCGGGATCTTCAGTAAAAAGTTGCGTGCAGCCGCATAGAATTGTTGCCACAAACTCGAATCACCGCCGTCCTGCGTAATATTACCTAAATGCAGCATAAATGCGGCATCTGCTTGCGCAAGGAAAATGTTCTTAAAAAGTTTCTTCACGTGCCCATAGCCCGCCGCGGCGCTGCTCAGCGTATCGGGACATGCAATAAAATCAAAAGCATCTGCTGTCGATTCCGCTAAAGGCGCACGAAATTGCCTGATTTTGCTGTAACCGTCTACGGGGTTGCCGATCTTGTAGTAGTAGCTAGCGCCAGGTAATAAACCTGTGACATGGGCTGTGTACGCGTAAATGTCCCTAAAAAGCACTTGTTGGCTCACTGGTAAAATATCACTAGCCACTGGCTTTCTTTGCTCCGCTTCAACTCTCGTAACTGCCCCCTTCAACTCTGGCGCATCTCCCCAAATCAACTCACCGCCTTGCGTATCAGCACTCGTTATCCAGCTAAAGCTCAAGCTCGATTTAGAAAGCTCAGAGCTGCGGCCAAGCGACATACTTATTTGAGAAGGGCGTTTACTCGGTATTTGCAAGTCATTATCGTCGCTTTCAGAGCAAACACCGCCCTCACAAGAATCGCCAAGGATGCTGCAGTCGCTGCAATCTTCTCCACACAAATCGTCGCTTTGCCCTACGCATCGCCCATCTGGGCCACATGGGATCAGCCCCTCCTCGCAGACGCATCTACCTGCAACACAAATCTTGCCCATCTCCACGCAGTCAACACACAGCTCACCGCACAAATCGTCGCTTTGCGCCACACAGACGCCACGCAGCTCGCTCTCACACGCGACATAGCCCTCAAAACAACGACATTGCCCCAAAACACACGAACCCTCCCCGCATTCGTAAGTACAGCGCCCACAGTTTTGCACATCGCTTTGTAAATTCACACAATCTGTTCCACATCGTTGAAGATCAGCAGCGCATTGCTCCCCTAAGCCAACAATGTCAACTTTGTCCGAACAAGAGACGCCTAAATACGACAAGAACAGCAAGAGTAATACAAGTTTTTTCATGGTTTTTTCCGCGAAATACACAAATTTTTCATATCGCAAGGCCTAGCAAAACATTTCTCACAATGCAAAGTGAGTCATTTGAACGATAGCTAAAAAAACATCCAAGACAAGTATTTTTTTAAACCTGAGAGCTTTGCGCGGGGGGGGGAACCTTTTTTCTTTTTGCAAAAGAAAAAAGGTTCCCCCCGCCCCCCCCTCCAAAAAAGAAAGCACTCTTTTAAGCACTTTTCGAATAAAATGTCATTTTATCTTCTACATGCCTTATTTTATTAGCATTTTTAGCTTATATTTCTCTACAAAATGTCTCATTTTGTTTAAGACTGTATCGAATTTGTAAAATTAAATTCGTTATTTCTAGCCGTGCAAAGGTCTCAACCTATCGTTCTGTTTCTCACTAAAACCTATCGTTCTGATTCTCACTAAAATGAAGATCCTATACACAAAAACGCGTTCTAAGAGCGCTAGCTCTTAGCGGGGCGCGAGGCTGGGTTGCACCCATAAATCATAGCTTCCTTAAGCACGGCGAGGTGGGGGAGGGAAAAAAAGCAAAAAAGCAAAAAAGCAATTGCTTAGCTTGTGTTGTGATGCTAATTAAGATCTGGCTAGTTTTGGCGGAAGACTGTTAAGATGTTTGAGCCGATATATTTTGAGCAAAGGAAACCAGCGATAAGTGTATTTTATTTCTTGTTCATGACATTGTTCCTTATTTTATCTTGCGAGACAGGTGAAGCTCTCAATTTTACACCAGGTCAAGAAAGTGTGTGCCCACCGCGTGATGCCCGTTGTTGCCCCGATGACATGGATGAGTGCAGTCTTGATGAAATGCGAGAAGCGGGCAAATGCGAGATGGGCAGTGAGCTTGATTATGGGGTGAAGAAGGGGCGTTGTACCCATGAAAAAGTGTGCCGTCCCGTGGGCGTAAATAATGAGGTTTTTGTTTTTGCCTGTAGAGAGCGATGTACAGAAGTGCAAAATGCTTGTTTAGACAATAATAATGACGCGGCTTGTATTGATGTAATGAGGGATAACGACAACTGCGGTGGATGTTTTTACGACGGTACGGGTAATCGTTGTGCTAAGGGCGTATCGTGTACAGATGGCTATTGCCGGTTAATATGCCCCTCGCCGCAAACTAGCTGCGGAGGAGTTTGCATTAACCCGCAAAGCGATAATGAAAACTGTGGTGGTTGCGCAGCCGAGGGCAAGGGCGAAAAGTGTATGTCGGGCTTACGTTGTAGTAACGGTGAGTGTGCAACTGAATGTGCTGAGGGCTATGTGCCTTGCGGCGAAGCTTGTATTAATCCTAATAACGATCCCCTGCACTGCGGTGCTTGTTCTTTAATTGGTCAAGACAATAAGTGCGATGATGGCTATCAATGCATCAATGCAGAGTGTAAGCCGTTTTGCGCCGAAGCTTGCCAAAACGGTGGTACATGCATCGCTCCCAATACCTGTGATTGTAAAACGGGTTGGAGCGGCAATACATGTACTACGCCAGTATGTAACCCTATCTGCCAAAACGGTGGTACATGTAGCGCGCCTAATACATGTTCCTGCCCCATATCGTGGATTGGGCGGGATTGTTCGAAGCAAGATCGCGTAAGGATCCCCATATCGGGTAGTTCGACCACTTTTACGATGGGGCGCCCTGGTACCGACACTTGGGGGCATAGTAATGAAACACCGAGTCACGAAGTGACTTTAAACGCCTATATGATGGATCGCTATTTGGTAACGGCTGCGTCTTATAAGCACTGTGTAGACGCTGGGAGCTGCACAGAACCTTATACAAAAGACAAATGTGCTACGTATGGTACGTATAGTGTTAAAGGCAAAGAGAACCACCCGATCAATTGTGTGAATTGGAGCCAAGCCAAAAGCTATTGTGAGTGGGCTGGTGGGCGTTTACCGACCGAGGCTGAGTGGGAGCGAGCCGCTAAGGGCAAGACGCATCACCGTTTTCCTTGGGGAGATGATTGCCCAAGTGCGTGGAATGACGTTTGTAGTGGAGCAGAATGGACAGCGTTGACTGCTAAGGCAAATTGCTTGGAATCGAAGTGCCTTGATGAGTTTGAATACACTTCGCCAGTGGATCAATTCCCATCGGGGAAGTCACCCGATGGGCTATACGATATGGCGGGGAATCTTTATGAGTGGACCTGCGATGGGTGGGGGCGCGAATATACATCGGTTGCCGTGACCAACCCCACGGGATCTGATAGCGGTAAAGCGCGTGTCGTACGCGGTGGTGGCCTGAATTCCGAAGGTTCTCACCTGCGCGTGTATCGCCGTGAAGTTCAATACGGCGATCGCGCCAGTTATTATGGTTTTCGATGCGCAAGTTCAGCCCCCTGAACCCTCATCCTCATTTGAGCGATGTAGAGCTTAACGTACTCGATCTCGATCCGTTTACAAGGAAAGTTCGTGAACCTTTGCTTTTTTTTGTTGTTTGTGTGAACATGATCTGGTTTTTAGCGTAACTACCGTCGTCGTTTAAACGTTTAAACGGTTCTTGGCGGCTTTCGTTTATGTGGTTAGTTCATTTTTTAAGGAGATTTTATGTTAAATCGAGTTTTAGCTGTTTGTTTATTAGGGTTGGTGGCGAGCCTTTTTATGGCTTGTGATGACGGTGATACTGCGAAGGAGTCGACGAAGTCTTCGCGCGAATTTGCCCAATCTGAGGCGAAGACTAAGCAATGCGCCATTAGTTTGTTGACCAGCACTTGCTCTGCCGATAATCAAAGTATTATTGACGTCAAATGTGATGGTGTGAGTTTAACTGTGGACGCGCCTTGTCCCAGCGGTACGAAGTGCATCACGATCAATGAAATTGTTGGGCCAGTGGCCTATTGTGTGCCCGCAAATGATGTACCCGAATGCGTCGTTTCAAGTTGTGATGCGAGTTTGAATACGAAGATTAAGCGATGCGAGGGTGGCAAATTCAAGGTAGAGGATTGCGGCAGTGGTGAAGTTTGCCGTGTTTCGGGTAAAGATGCAGCGGATAAGGACTTGGGCGCGAAATGTGAGAAGAAGTACGATGGTAGTTCGCAGCCAGAAGAAGAAGATTTGGATCCATGCAAGCAAGCCGGTCACGGCCAGATCTCGGCAGATGCTTGCTCTGCAGACAATAAACAAGCGATCTACACCTGTAGTGATGGTTTTGTGATCACAGAGACCTGCCACCCCACAAAGTGTGAAGTCGCGAATTTACGTACGACCTTTAAGAGTTGGGCAGAGGAAGCCACCTATGATGACTTGAAAACGACGTTCAATATGATGGCTAGCGCAATGCCTGATAAAGATTTGCATGCCTGTCATCTCAATTCAATCCTCGAGATGTTGAAAGTAGTCATTAAGTGGGTCAAATAGGCATGTAGTGTTGTAGTTTTGTAGCTTGAAGACGCAAGGACTTCAGCTTCAAGTGCCCATGGTGGGCGCGCAAACTTAGAGAAGCTCTGATTTATGGTGGCTAGCGCTCCATAAATCAGAGCTTTTTTTCTATTAGAGACCTTTGCACGGCTAGAAATTGTGAATATAATTTTACAAACCCGATACAGTTTTAAACAAAATGAGACGTTTTGTAGAGAAATACAAGCTAAAATGCTAATAAAATAAGGCAAGGTGAAGATGGAATGACATTTTATTCGGAAAGTGCTTAAAAGAGTGCTTTCTTAGTGCCACAGCCGTCCAGGCTGTGGCCGCTTCGCGCGCGGCCTCAGCCGCGACCCCAATTTCCGTAGGAAGCGGAAATTGAACGCCGATAGGCGGCCCGTAG
>JBBAEA010000085.1:0-15878 GCA_041656175.1 Bradymonadales bacterium
ACCCCCCACGCGCAACGCAAGCAATTTGCTTTCTTTAATGATGCTTTGCTCCATGGGCGGGCTCCGCCTCACACCCCGCTTCTTTTGTGGGGCGCTGCCCCACACCCCGCTAAGGGCTAGCGCCCTTAGAACCCTTCCTCTGCGTAGGGTCTTGATTTTATTCACTTTATTTTGAAGACTTGCTTGACTTTCTTGTTTTAATCAAGGGCAGCTTTGAAAGCTGCCCCTACGGGTTTTGCATGAATCAGAGCACCCTTAAGGGCTACACAAATCAAAATACTGAACAAGAAAACACAACAAACTATATTCAATAATATCAATGGCTTAGCATAGCTAAGCGATATTTCACCTTACATAAAATAAGCACCCTGTAAATTATTCAATTTATTCAATGAGTTAAGTGCGAAATACTAGAATTCAGGTGATTACCCATCTCTTCTACGAATGCGCACAAGATTACATGCAGCCATGGCGAGTTAGCGCATTGGCTTTTGACGATACGAGTTTGCATTCTGCACGGTGAATCCATCAAACTTCGCACTCCTAGCTTTTGGCGCTTGTAAAAGTTAATATTTAGCTGTTGGCGCTCTAAGCACTCCAACGTCGCAGCCTTTCTTACTCACTCAAAACCGAGGTCATAGAATGCACGATGATTTTATCGCAAGCGAGAGCAAAGTTTTTACACGTTGTATTTTTTTTCGCCATAGCAATTCAACGATACTGGAGCAGCAGGTAAACTATTTTCTTAGCCTCGCCCCCTTGGAATCACTCAAGGATATGCATACTAATACAATTGATGGCGACATACTGATTACGTTGTGGATAGTGCCACTTGCTGGGGCGACGTCGGTAGATCGCATTTACTCTGAAGCCCTTGATATAGCTCGATTTTAACTTAAGGAAGCTCTGATTTATGGGGCTAGCCCGCCCCAAAGCCCGTCTAAGGGCTATCATTCTAATTCATTGATTTTATTGATTTTATTTTGAAAACTCGCCTGACTTTCGTTGCTTTTCTCTAGCCACTTTTTAGAGAAAAGCTTTGAAGCCAGAGGGCAGCTTTGAAAGCTGCCCCTACCATTTATGGGGGCTATCGGTCCAAAGCCCTTCTAAGAGCAATCAATATAATCCATTGATTTTATTGAGTTTTTTGAACACTCGTTGTTTTTTCTGCTTTTGCCAAACTGTTTTGGGGCGGTTTTTGCATGAATCAGCGCTTCCTTAGCCCAAAACTAGAAGCAAAACCAAGCGTAGCAGGGGATTTCGCTAAAAAGCCCCCCCATCAAAGCATGAGTTTAAAAATGCGCAAACCGACGTCTTCGCGCATGCTTTGGGCAGCATGCCCCCTCGTTCCGAAATAAATAATGGTTTCAAGTCAATATGCTTGGCAAACGGAAGCGTTGACAAGACTGGGGACTAGGATTAAACATTGCGTGGGTCGGCTATAATTTTGCTACCCGCTGCGCAAGGCAGCGTCTTTTTTTGGAGAGTAGAATGACTAGTTACAAAGAGTTAGGGCTTGTAAATACACGCGAAATGTTCGCAAAAGCAGTGAAGGGCGGATATGCGATTCCCGCATACAATTTCAACAACTTGGAGCAATTGCAAGCGATTATCCAGGCTTGTGTTGAGGAGCGCTCGCCAGTAATTTTGCAAGTTTCCTCTGGCGCGCGAAAGTACGCCAACGCCACGCTACTGCGAAACTTGGCCAAGGGCGCGGTGGAGTATGCTCGGGAGTTGGGATATGCGATTCCGATTACGCTGCACTTGGATCACGGCGATAGCTTTGAACTGTGCAAGTCTTGCATTGAATCGGGTTTCTCCTCGGTAATGATTGATGGTTCGCACCTACCCTACGAAGAGAACATTGCACTAACGCGTAAAGTCGTAGAATATGCGCATCAGTACGACGTGACGGTGGAAGGGGAGCTCGGGATTTTGGCGGGTGTGGAAGATGACGTTTCGGCGGAGGAGCACACTTACACGGAGCCAGACCAAGTCGTCGATTTTGTGAGCCGCACAGGTGTTGATTCTTTGGCAATTTCGATTGGAACTAGCCATGGAGCGTATAAGTTTAAACCTGGTACGGATCCACGTATTAGGTTAGATATTTTGCGTGAAATAGAAGAACGAATTCCTGGATTCCCCATTGTACTTCATGGCTCTTCGTCGGTGCCGCAAGATTTGGTAAAGACGATCAATCAATACGGTGGTAAGCTCAAAGACGCAATAGGAATTGGCGAAGACCAATTACGCGAAGCGGCTAAAAGCGCGGTTTGCAAAATCAACATCGACTCCGACGGGCGTCTTGCCATGACCGCTGCGATTCGCAAAGTTTTGGCCGAGAAGCCAGAAGAGTTTGATCCTCGAAAATACTTGGGCCCTGCGCGTGATGCGCTCAAGGAGCTTTACAAACATAAGTGCCGCGAAGTTTTGGGTTCCTCTGGCAAGGCTTAAGGCTTTTGTCATTACCCGCTGCTTTTGGCTGAGCTAGAACCATCTTGAACGACGAAGTTGTATCGCAGCAGCATTGCACTTGTGCAAAACGATGCAGTTTACGCAACGATGGTGGTTCTAGGGAAGCGCAGAACAAACGTTGCGGGGGCGTTACGGGGGTTTGGGCCCCCGTAGAGGGGGTAGTGGCAAACCCGCGCACAGCGCGGGGTTGACACGTAGGGGGACACTTCCCCCACAAAAATCAAAAGCATAAACATCGAATGAATCTGGATATCCCGATGGCTGTGGGTATGCGGTGTTATCCGAATTACGGCTTGCTATGGGCGCGGTATTGTGAGACTATTAATCAGGTACTGCGCTTTTTTGCGGGAGATGATGTATGAGGAAAGTAACGTTAATTCTTGGGATCTTCTTTATTTTATGCTCCACCACGGTGTACGCGCAAGCGGACCTTGAGGTGTTTAAGAAACGCATGGAGTTAGCGGCGGAAAAGACGAAGGCGGGCGATCTTAAGCTGGCTCTAGTGGACTATTTGGAGATTCGGGCTACGTACACAGGTCCAGAGATCGATTATTCTTTGGGTAGGATTTATCAGCGCCTGCACCAGTGCAACGAGGCACAGTACTACTACTCCCAGCTCATGGTGGCCTATGACTTGGCGTTGGAGCACCCTATTTACCAACGCGCTGTGGAGGGCTACGACATCATTGCGGCTTGTCAGAATTGGGGTCGCGTTACGATTGATTGCGCGGGCTACACCGATGAGGCTTGGGTCGAGGTAGACGGGGAAAAGATAGGTCGTTGCTGGGAAAGAGCGTACAGCTTGCCTGCGGGGGAGCATCATTTTGTACTTAAGGACGCGGACGGCAGGGTGGCTGAGGAGCGTATAGTACTTAAGGATGGCAGCAAGGAGACGCTGCGACTTGAGCTAAAGAAAGACGTTGAAGAAGTCATTGTAGAGCGAATGACGGAAACGATATACAGAGAGCAAGATCGCTTCGCGCCAGAGCTGTATTGGGGTTTGATGCTCGGTGGCACAGCGGTGATGGGGGTTGGCGGCGTTTTTGCGGCCTTGGCATATAAAGATATGGTCGATGTGCAAAAGTACGAGGATCGTCAGAATGCTGAACGCGCAAAAAAGGCGAGGGATGGGGTTAAACTCAATAAGATATTGATGTATACTAGCCTAGGTGTGGGAGGGGCGCTCGCTGTGAGCGGCATTACCATCGCGATTATCAATGCGTTAAGCGAAAAAACCATCATTAGCGAAAGTACAACGACTTTTCTTAGTCCAGTCGATGGTGGATTACTGATGGGATTTGGGATGAACTTCTAAAACTGGGGTCAATAGACCCCTGTGACACCGCGGCTGTGGGTGCGGTTACGCATTTTTGGCAATGGCTGCTTGGATTGAGCACATACGACGTAAAGATTCGTTGAAATAAAATAAAATTAACTTAGGCATTAAATTTGCAGTTTTGAAGTATTGGGTAGTTGTTTGACTGCATAGAGAGGTTTTATTATGTCATTTGCTAAAGTAATCTCAGAGATGTTGAATGAGAATCACCAAGGTCGCGGGGCTTCCAACCGGATGCAAGGTGGTATGATTGCCGTCGTGGTCGACAACGTTGACCCCGAGGATCGCTATAGGGTTCGCGTGTCTTATCCGTGGCTAGCGGATCAATACGCCAAGGGAACCACCTCAGATGGTTCTGAGTCGGTGGTGCAGAGTTTTTGGGCTCGTATTTCGAGCATGATGACGGGCTCTGAAATGGGTTCGGTTTGGCTGCCCGAGATCGATGACGAGGTCATGGTAATTTTTGAGGAAGGAGACTTTGAGCGCCCCGTCATTGTGGGTTCATTGTGGAACGGTGAGAACAAAAGTCCTAGGGATATTTCCTACTCGCCCGACAATGAATCCTCTTCCGTTCCTAATAAGGGGCAAGATGGCAAGAACGATTTTCGCTTCATCCGAAGCCGCACTGGCCACCACTTGGCCTTCAACGACAAAGAAGATGGTGGCGGTATTTCGATACGCTCCAAAAAATCGGGAGAGCTCTATATTGATGATGCCGGTGGAAAGGAAAGAGTTCGGCTTTATGACCAAAACCAGAACCAGTGGCTAGAGATCGACGTCAATAATAAGAAAATTACCTTGCAAACCGATACTGGCGACATTCTCATTAAAGCCAAAGAAAAGATACGCATGGAATGCAAAAATCTCGAAATTGATGCACAGCAAAATATCACTGTTGATGCTGGAAAGAAAATTGCTATGTCTGCGGGAACATCCTTAAATATGTCTGGAAAATCTTCGGTGGACTGCGATTCTAGCGGACCTATCAAAATGAAAGGCTCCAAGATTAACCTCAATCCCTAATAAGGATTTGGATTAGCAGTGAAAAAAGCGCGATTTCGCGCTTTTTTCATATTTTAGAGATCTTTAAACGATAGCTATAAAACCATCCAAGCCAAGCAGTTTATATTTTGAGACCTTTGCACGGCTAAAAATTGTGAATTTAATTTTACAAATCCGATACAGTTTTAAACAAAATAAGCATTTTGTAGAGAAATATAAGCTAAAAATGCTAATAAAATAAGGCAGGGTGAAGATAGAATGACATTTTATTCGAAAAGTGCTTAAAAGACTGCTTTCTTAGTGCCACAGCCGTCCAGGCTGTGGCCGCTTCACGCGCGGCCTCAGCCGCGACCAATCGCTGACATCCATGTCGCGATTGAAGGGGAAGGGGGGTACGGGGGGAAACATTTTTTCTTTGGCACAAAGAAAAGGCTTTCCCCCCGTGCAAAGCTCTCCTTATATAAGATTTTTTGCCTAGCCACATTCAAACTTGGAAAGCTTCGTTGTATTTGCTAAAATGCTATAGACCTTTTGAGGGAACAGTACAACACTGTCCCAAAGTTGAGTGAGTAAATGCATGAATCTTTCCTAAAACTTGGCTTCTTCGCGCTGATATCGTTCTCGTTTTTTTTAAACTCTTGCGCAGATGACAAAGTGCAGCACCAAGATCTCAATGCTTGCGGCGGTTTCGAGTTTTTGAGTCAAAAAGTTGGCGCTGACTGCGGCACATGTGGAACTTGGGCCTGCGATGGCAGTGACAGTGTTGTTTGTAAAGACGACAATGTTAACTCCTGTGGTGGGTGTAAGGAATTTAACGCACACGAGTTGCGCGGAGAACCATGCGGTGAATGCGGTAAGTGGAAGTGCATAAACCCCGACACCATTATTTGCGATGGCGACGTCAAAAATGCTTGCGGCGGCTGTGCCCCTATGCGCGATAAACCCAATCAAAAATGTGGCGACTGCGGGACTTGGATCTGCCAGAATGAAGACACCCTCGAATGCGAAGGTGATAACGTAAACGCGTGCGGCGGCTGCACTGCACTCACCAACCAACCCAAAGACGCATGCGGCGGATGCGGCGCCTATGTTTGTGATGGAACAGACGCTGTAAAGTGCGTCGACGCGGCCAACGCCTGTGGTGGCTGTGGAATACTCGATGGAGAGCCTGGAGAAAGTTGCGGTACTTGCAAAAAAGGAACTTGGACTTGTAATGCCAACAAAAGCGAAGTTACATGCGTTGGTGACACCACGCCAAACGAGTGCGGGGGGTGTACACCGCTACAAAACCCAGTAAACTCTAGCTGTGGCCCCTGCAACGACGGAAAATGGGCTTGCCTCGCCAACGATAAAGAAAAACTAGAGTGCGTCGGCGCTAGAGAGAAAAACATCTGCGGCGGTTGCAGCGAGGGGAAATTGAATGATTTGTGCGGAAGTTGCAGCGAAGGCTACCTTGTTTGTAGTAATAATGATCTATACTGCGAAATAAGAACACATGATAGCCCAAGTACAGCGAAACACATCGTAGGCCCCGAAGAAGGTGGTTCCTTCTTCGATAGCGACGATAACTGGTATGATACCGACGGTAGTCTTTCTGACTATAATGATCAGCGCTATTTTTGGGCTTATGTTTTTGATAAAAGTCTCGCCTTTTTAAACCCAGAAGCAAAACTCATCAACCATCAAGTAGAGCACCAGCTTTGCATGTACTTCCGAAAAGACAGCGCACCTGTTGAACAAAAGTATAATTGTGAATCTATACCTAAGGAAGCCTATCGCAAGGATTCAATTACGGTTTCTGGCAATACTTTTGTGGGCTGTTGTACTACGTCGCGGAGTACAGCTGAACGCTATCTGAAACTCTCTGGTTTTGGCACTATAGGAGCTGATGATATGGAACTATACTACAAGGTTAATAGCTACGAAGCCCATAATAAAAGCTGTGATGATCTCAACTTTGTCTTAAGCATCCACTTCTAGCCAAGAAATTTCTAGCCAACAAATTTATCTATGACCAAAAAACGTGACTGGATCGACGATGGCGCCCAATTCGATAATCCCTTTGCAACACTCAAAGATAGCGCTAAACAAGGTGGCTTCGACATCGACAAAAACAAAATAGAAGCGAGCCAAAATGCGCTTGCCCAAAAACCTATTAAGCCCGAAACTCTCGACATTAGTAAGGCGAAAATACGCATTGAGCGAAAGGGGCGCGGCGGTAAAGAAGTCACCATTGTCACTTGCAATGACTGGGGAGATGCCGAGTACAAAGCCTGGCTCAGCTGGGCAAAAAAACGATTCGGCGTTGGGGGTAGCCTCTGCGAGGATGGCGTTCTGCTTCAAGGTGATCTGAGAAATAATATTCGAGAAATTATAAATAGCAACAAATAATGTTCTTTGTTTGCTGCTAAACTTCAAAGAATATGTTTAATCTACTGCTTTCCTTGAACTAGTTCTTAGAGTCATTTTGCCAACACCGCACCCCCTTACTCGCATAGGCCACGCATAAGTTGCACTGATTACAAGCTGAGCGCTCAAGTTCGCCTTTTTGCAAGCGCAAGATAAAGTCTTGCTCGCAAATCAGCGCTCTTCCCAACGCGATGAAGTCAAAACCGTTTTTTATGGCTTCCTCTATGCCTTGCTTGGAAACAATACCGCCAGTTAAAATCATGGGTAGGCTTAGGCGAGTACGGATTCGCATCGCTTGATGCATCAAAAAGTTTTCTTTAAAACTATAATCGTTCATCGCGCGCTTGCCCATCATACGCATATACCAGCGCTCCCACCAATGCGCTTTTGCATCTATAATATCTTTTAGCGGCAGCCCACCGCGTAGATCGTGGAAGTTATCAGTACTAGAAAACCCAGAGTTAAAGGCCAAAGCATCGGCTCCCTCTGTTTCCATGATTTGGGCAAAGATTAGGGCTTCGTCGATATTTAAGCCCTTGGGGTGCGCGTCACTCAAACTGATCTGCGCAAAAACCGGTGCATCTGCTCCCATCGCTTCGCGAACCGCTTTGAGCACCATGACCGCAAAAATCGCGCGACTCTCCACGTCCCCACCCCAACGATCCTTGCGATGGTTGCACAACGGCGATAAGAATTGAGATAGTAAAAACCCGTGTGACGCTTGTAGCTCTATAGCATCTATGCCGATTTCCCGCGCGCGACGTGCTGCCTCGCGATATTCCGATATCGTCCGCTCGATATCTTCATCGCTCATAGCTCGCACCCACTTTCCGAAGCGCCAATTAAAATAACGAGACGGGCCATACGCTACGCCACTTCCGCGTTTGTTCCCACCACAATGATTGAGTTGTAAACACACCGCGCAGCCCTCAGCGTGTATTTCGGCCACTAAAGCTTCCAGCTGCGGCAAAAATCGATCGTCTAAAATCAATTGCTCCCCATACGACTGGCCCGCGACCGAAACCGCGCAGTTAGCCATAATCGTCATAGCTACCCCACCACGAGCTACCCCACGGTGCAACGCCTTAAACTCCTCGTTCAAACGCCCACCCGCCATCAATCCCTCGAAAGTCGGCGCCTTGATAAAACGATTCCGCAAGCGCAAACCGTTCAGTTTCGTCGCTTCAAACGCTTCTTTAAAAAAATCTCGTGACTTTGTATCACCCTTTTGCATACATCCCACACTTCAATAGAACGCCGAAATTTGTTAGACCCTATGGACGGATCTCCGCCGCTTTTTATGGCGGCTGTACGTTCCAAACGCAAAAACTATCAAACTAACATGATTCGCAAAAAATCAAGCTTCTGCGCGCCGCGCTCGTTTTGACATGAAACACGCTATTTTACAAAGTTTTTTTTGTCTACTACTGCTCATCGCCTGTAAACCCACAGAAAACGCTCAAAATTCTCAAACTGCTGAGAATGCTGAGAACAATAATGCCTCGCACATATGCCAGCCCCTTCCCAACGACGCGGATTCATCAGCTTTACTCGAAAATCTCGTTAATCCCCAAGCGGCATGGCACTTTTGGCGAAATGCCATGATCATCAATTTGGGGAGTCAAGAAGCCGTTAAATACCAACAAGGGCTATACAACAGCACGTGGCAAAACGGTGAACTCATCTCTAGAGAACTTGCACAAAACGACAAAGTCGAGTGGCTCGCCGAACGTTGGGTCGCTTGGAACATCGGAAGCACGGCTCTACTCCGCTTCCCCCTACCAGCGCGCGAAACAAAAGAGAATGAACGCTGGTTAGCCACCATTCGCTTGCGACCCAAAATTAACCGCCAGATGGATCTGCGCTTAAATACCCACGGCACTATCGCGAGCGTCCCGCTAAACGGATCCTGGGAAACCATTAAAGTTATCATCGACGCGGATAAACTCAAATTCGGTGGCGAAAATACAATTAACTTTATGTTTACAGGGAGCTATTTTGAAGGAGAGAATCGTGTAGCTGCCAAATTCGATTACTTTGCCCTAACACCATACGACGAAAACACACGTATTCGTAGTAATAACGACCCCGCGCTCGATCCTCCTGTAGAAGAACTCAGCCTTAAAACAGCGCGTATTTTAGACCAAAGTAAAGAGGCATACTCCCTAGTATACGGAGACGAAATGCATCTTTATCGAATTTTACCCGCTAATGTCGAGTTAAACCTCGTTCTTGGGCCTGGCGCTTGGCTACAAAGAGAAGCTACGTTCAGAGTCGATATTCTCACCGATGAAGGCATGCTCTACCCCGTGTATACCCACGAACTTAAAGCGGGTGATTGCTGGCAAAAGCTCAAACTCAACTTATCGCAATGGGCAAACACGGCGGTTCGCCTTAGACTTAGCGTCGGAGCTGATGAAGACTCGCCGATAGCATGGCCAAGCGATAGAGGCGTTGCATACGTAGCGGATATTAAGTTTAAATCCCTACAAAATAACGACAGATTATCTCAATATTGCAAAAAAATAAGGGACAAAGCCAAAAACATCGTCATCATTAATATAGACGGTTTACGCGCCGACAGAGTCCATGCCCCAAATCAAAATCGCGCGTCCGCCGCGCTACAAGCGCTCGCTAGCCGAGGGCTTCGCGGTACAGCCCTAGGCGAGGGAAGCGGGAGTCTGCTCTCGACGGTGTCGCTGCTTTACGGCGTTAGTGCAAGGAAACACGGCGTCATCGATACTAAGACGCATGTTCGCAATTCCTTGCATAGCTTAGCCGAACTTTTCCAAGAAGCGGGTTGGCAAACGCACTTTTACAGCAACAACGCTTTTATTGACCCAAAACTTGGCTATGCCCAAGGTTTTAGAACAGTGCATGATCTTTTAGCCGAAGGCTTGGGAAGCAACACAAAAGCAGCGCTTGAACTTGTTCTTCGCGCCATGCAACAAACGACCATGCCTAGCCTTTACTACGTCCACCTCTCGCAGCTACGCCTACCCTACAGCGCGAGTGATGAACAACTAAAACGTTTTGGCGTTAAAAACTACCAAGGCCCCATCGATCTGCAAGCTATGATGAACCTCGCCCAACTCAGCAATTACCAGCAAAACGACGCACTGCAGCTTGCCGCTTACTACGACTCCAGCCTCGAACGGCTAGTGAACGACGTCAGCGAGTTTATCGACAAACTCGAAGAAGACTCGCTGTTGCTCATTACGGGGAGCCACGGTGTATCTTTAGGCGAAGACTCCTTGCTGGGCTATAACAATAGTTTGAGCCCCGCGGAGTTACTTATACCTTATATTTTCACTATGAAATCTGTAAATGAATCGTATTATATTCCAGAAATCGTTAGAATATACGATATTTATGCAACGCTAGCGCAGATCATGGGCTTTGACTGCAAAGACTGCGATGGCGTCTCTGTCGTCGAAACGCTGTCGCAAGATCTAAAAACATTAGCGCTCAGTGAGACACACCGCGCTAGCGCAACAGGCCCCTACTTTTACTTACTGCGAGACGGCGACAACGATACGCTTAGCCAATGGTCATGGGAAAACATGAAGTCAATACAGGATCTGCGTCGAACACAACCCATCGCACACCGCGCCATGCGGGATCGTATGTTCTCGCAATAAATTTTGTGGCTTGATAGCTTTGCACTGAGGGACACAAAAATAGCATGCATCTTTGAGCGCTTTGCGCGCTCAAAAGCTCCTTATTCTTGCATCCGAAAATAGTATCAATCTTGCCAAGTATAACGCTTTCATTCCAACCATAACGCTTTCATTTTTTGACTTGCATGGCGCGAACGACACGGAAGGAAGGGGCAGCTCGAAAGCGCCGATAAGCCTTCTTGAGCTAAAAATATTACGCCATCAACAGCTTTGCCGTGGATCGAAATTGTGAATTGAGAGCTTTGCACGGGGGGAAACCCTTTTCTTTGTGCCAAAGAAAAGTTGTTTCCTCCCGTACCCCCTTCCCCTTCAATCGCGACATGGATGTCAGCGATTGGTCGCGGCTGAGGCCGCGCGCGAAGCGGCCACAGCCTGGACGGCTGTGGCACTAAGAAAGCATTCTTTTAAGCACTTTTCGAATAAAATGTTATTTTATCTTCCACCTGCCTTATTTAATTAGCATTGTTAACTTGTGCTTCTCTACAAAATGTCTCATTTTGTTTAAGACTGTATCGAATTTGTAAAATTAAATTCGTTATTTCTAGCCGTGCAAAGGTCTCGAATTTTATTTCGCAAATCCGATACCGTTTTAAAGCCATAAAAAAACAACTCCGCCCCTCCCCCTTACTTGACATACCTTACAAATCATTATACGGCTTATTTTGGGGTTATAAACTTAAAATTCCCTGCCTAGTACTTGAATTTAACGAGGTGGGGGCTTGTTGAATGCAGTAAAACTGCCTATATAGCGGGCGAGCTCTTTTGCGCTAGAGGGGCGCGGTGAGGGCTAAGTTTGTAGTAGATTTTAGGACGGTTCTATGACAACAGATGCAGGGGCGCTGCGGATAGCGCTTGCGGGTAATCCAAATTGTGGCAAAACCACGATATTCAATGCGCTGACGGGCTCCAAACAACACGTCGGGAACTACGCGGGGGTTACGGTCGAAAAGAAGGAGGGAACATACAAGCATCTAGGGCGTCGCGTCGACGTCATTGACCTACCAGGCTTATACTCGCTGAGCTACCACTCACCAGAGGAGCAAATCGCGCAGATGGAGCTGTTGAGCGGCGAAACCGATGTTGTGGTTGGCATCGTCGATTCGAGTGCGCTCGCACGCAACATGAGTTTTATCGTGCAATTGATGCACCTTGAGCTACCCATGGTTTTGTGCCTCAACATGAGCGATGAAGCGAAGAAAGCGGGGCAACGCATCGATGTCGAGAAAATGTCACAACTCTTGGGCATGCCCGTCATTGAGACAGTAGCGCCCAAATCCCAAGGAATCACAGAGCTAAAAGATGCTGTTTTCCTTGCAGCTGAGTCTGTCGCCCCCAGTGAGAGGCTGCGCTTTAGCTACGGCTTGCGAGAGGCGCTTAGCGAAATCAGCAAAAAGCTCCCCTACTCAAGCAAGGAGCCCGCGCTTTGGCTTGCGACAAAATTACTCCTTGAGGATGAGTATTACATCGAGCGTTTGGCTCAAGATATCGAAGCCCACGACGCCATTGCGGAGGCAAAAGCGCAGCGCGAGCACATTGAAGCCGATACCAAGATGGACATACAACTTTACGTCACAGAGCAATACTACGGCTTTATCGACGGGCTGCTCAAAAAAGTCCTCATCAACACCCAGCGCGCCGACGCGCGCGCACTGAGCGACAAAATCGACAGAGTCCTCGTCCACCCCTACCTCGGCCTACCCTTCTTTTTTCTCATCGTCTACGCACTCTTTGAACTCACCTTCTCCCTAGGCCAATACCCCATGGACTGGATAGAATCGGGCTTTGTCGCGCTCTCTGACTGGCTCAAAGTCGTATGGCCGGCCGACAAATTCTCATTCCTGCAAAGTCTCCTCATCGATGGCGTCATCGCTGGCGTTGGCGGCGTTATCGTCTTTCTACCCAACATACTCATACTCTTTTTTGGCATCTCTTTCCTCGAAGACTCGGGCTACATGGCACGCAGCGCCTATCTCATGGATAAAATGATGCACCGCTTCGGGCTACACGGCCGCTCCTTTATCCCACTTATCACGGGTTTTGGTTGCACCATCCCTGGCATCATGGCAACGCGCACTATCGGCGGCCTCAATGAACGCCTAACCACCATGTTCATACTCCCCCTCATGAGCTGCGGCGCTCGCCTCCCCATCTGGCTACTGCTCGTCCCCGCCTTCTTCCCCGAATCCATGAACGCCCCCGTACTCATGGGCATCTACGTCTTTGGCATCATCGTCGCCCTCATACTCGCCTTCGTTTTGCGCAAATCCGTCTTCAAAGGCGCCGAGGAGCCCTTCGTCATGGAACTACCGCCCTACCGCATGCCAACGCTGCGCGCATCTATCACGCATATGCTGGAGCGCGCTTGGCTCTACCTCAAAAAGGCGGGCACCGTCATTTTGGCCGTCTCCATCGTGATGTGGGCCCTCATGAGCTTCCCCAAAATGGACGATGAAGCGCGGGCCGAGGTACAAAGCAGCTTTGCCGCCGCACAAAATCACGACGCCCTCGGCGCAGAAGCCCAAGACCCAGCCGCCTTCGACGCCTACTTACTCGACGCCGAGCTGCAATACTCCTTCGCAGGCCGCATCGGCAAACTGCTCGAACCCGTGCTCAAACCCATGGGCTTTGACTGGAAAATCGCGACCGCCCTCATCGGCGCCTTTGCCGCCAAAGAAGTCTTTGTCGCCCAACTCGGCATCGTCTACTCCCTCGGTGAAGAAGCACAAGATCGCGAGGATTTACGCTCAAAAATCCGCAACGACTACTCACTCATCACAGGCATTAGCCTCATTATTTTCCTACTCATCGCCACCCCCTGCATGGCAACCGTCGCCATCATGCGCCGCGAATCTGGTCGCTGGAAGTGGGCTTTTGCCCAATTCTTTGGCCTCACCGCCATCGCCTACGCACTTTCAACGTCTTTTTACCAAATTGCAAGCCTAATATTAGGCTCATAAACAAATTTAACGAATTTTAACGAGGCTTTTTTCTTCTGCGGGGGGCTTCGCCGCCCCTACGCGCGGGCTTCCTCGCAAAATTCGCTAATGTTCGCAAATTTTGTGCGCTGTTTTCGCTAAACGCTCAACCAGCGCACAAAATGCGAACATTGCGACTTTTCCTCGGCGATCCCGCGCTACCCCCCTGTTTGTGCTAACATAGGGTAAGGGTCTTGTCAGCTGGCTTTCGGAGCGCCGTCGGCAAACAAAAAAAAGAAAAACCGTAGGCTTTTCGTGTGTTCTTCCTTTACACATTCCCTACACCGCGCTGCGCAAAGCTCTTTAATGATCTGTCGTTTTCTATAGCTAATTCACAAGATTACGGTTAATAAGAGACAGCTCGCGCAAGGGTGAGCTAGCTAGGGATGCTCTGATTAATGCAAAATTAATCATAAAAAGAGCTAATGAAAGCTAAGAGATTCAGCTGAGTCTTCAAAATAAAAGTCAATAAAATCAATGCCCTACACACAAAAACGGCATCTAAAGGCGAAATCCCTCGGACGGGGTTTGGGGCGGTAGCCCCAATGCATCAGAGTTTCCCTAGGGCAAGCAAAAATTCCTGTTTCGCCAAAACTGAAACGGGGCGTTGCGGGGTGTCCCCGCAGAGGGGGTAGTGGCAAACCCGCGCACAGCGCGGGGTTGACACGTAGGGGGAGACTTCCCCCTCTATAAAAAATAAAAACTTAAAAACTGCCAAACATACGACTTTGCGCTTGCCTGGGAGGGCTAGCGAGTCAAATAGGTAATTTTGTGGCTTTTGCCGCCTCAATAGGAAAACAATGACGAAGAAAAGATTATCTCATGACGCCGAGAAGATGCGTCTACAAAAGTTTTTAAGCCTCGCCGGCGTTGCTAGCCGAAGGCATGCGGAAGAAATGATTAGAGCTGGACGCGTGAAGATAAGCGGACGCGTCGTTACGGAGATGGGGGTACTCGTCCATCCCACCAAAAGCAAAGTCGAAGTCGACAACAAAGCCGTTATTTTTCAAGAAGAGCGCAACTACATACTCTTCCACAAACCAGCGGGCTGCATCACCTCGCTTGATGACCCCGAAGGACGCACGACGGTTATTGATTTGCTCCCCAAATCCCTGCCGCGCGTCTACCCTGTGGGGCGCTTAGACTACGACAGCGAAGGGCTGTTGCTGCTCACTAATGACGGAGAGCTTGCTTATAAGTTGTCGCACCCAGGCTCAAACGTTCCTCGCGTCTACCACGTGAAAGTACGCGGAGAGCTCAAAGATGGAAGCGCGGTTTTAGAGCGCCTAAAAACAGGACTAGAGCTTGAAGATGGCTTTGTAAAAGCGGATCGCGTAGCCGTACTAAGCTTTACGGGCAACAACACTTGGCTAGAAATAGAACTACATATAGGGCGCAATCGCATAGTTCGCCGCATGATGGAAGAAGTCAATTTCCCCGTTATGAAGTTGCGTCGCGTTTCCTTTGGCAATCTAAGCCTCGATGGGCTTCCACTTGGCGGTTTTCGAGATTTAAGCGAGACAGAGCTTAGAGAAACCTACAAGCAACTCGGCGAAACAGGTCCTCTACCCGAGCGACGTGGTAAAGATGGTATACGATTCGCTAGAGGCTTTTCGCCAAAAGATCGCGAGCACCCAAGACAGTCCGCACACAATATGCGACACGACGAAGAGCGCCCAAAACGAACATTTGAGCGAGGCGAAAACAGTGAATTTTCATCGCGAGAGGAAAGACCGCGACGCAGATTTACTGAAGATGAGCGCCCAAAACGAAGATTTGAGCGCAAAGAACGCAGCGAATTTTCAACACAAGAGGAAGCACCGCGACGCATAAACGACGGAGATGAGCGCTCAAGGCGAACATTTGAACGAAGCGATAGAAGAACAAGCGAATTTTCATCGCGTGATGAACGGCCACGACGCCAAAACGACGGTGATGAGCGCCCAAGGCGAACATTTGAACGAAGCGATAGAAGAACAAGCGAATTTTCATCGCGTGATG
>JBBAEA010000086.1:0-15837 GCA_041656175.1 Bradymonadales bacterium
TTGTACTCGTAATTTCCACTAACGCAATAGCCGTCGAGTAAATTAAGAAGTCAACCGCGCTCGTAAGATTTGGGTTATCACGAATTTCAGCAAATACTTGTTGGTAAAATGGATGGTCATTGTTGTAGTTGATCTTAATATCCTTGCCCTTCACATCAAACTGGAACAGCGGCGCAAGTCGCGTGTTCGATTCGACAGCAAAGTCAACATTAGTAAAGGCGTCGGGTGAAATACCGGCAAGGTCCGGGCTCACGTCATTCTTATCAAGACGGGGCTTCTTCAGAACCGATGACTTATTTTCAATTGTGCGCGAGCTTCCGGTGTGGTCAACCTTTTTGCCACTCGCTTTCTGGTCTCGTTTTGCAATATCCCGTATGCTTCGAAGTTGCGGGAAAGCATGCCGCTCAATCCAGGCGTAAATATCATCAGAAAGCTTATTACCTTCTTTACGGAAGTTAATTCCGATTTTTCGATCAAGATCACCCGATACAAAAATTTCGGCGCGGAATCGGTTAAAATCATTGTGTTTACTAAATACACCAAACGATTCACCTTTTGTAATTTGACGATTATTGCGCATGAGGTAAAAGCCCTGATTCTGAATGTTCATCTTCATAGCTTTTGCCTCTTGGTCACTCACCTTTGGCAGTGCCACCACGCGCATGCGGATTCCGGTCGGTTTGCCGTCATCACCGGTAATATCTTCTGTTATATCCAAAAATGTCTCTGTATTATGCAAATCAAGCATTAATGGGTCGACAGCATGAACTTCTTTTTTGTTAATGTAAATCTTTTTGTTGCTGTTAATAAAGTATCGGTAAATCTCGCCACAGTCTTTCATAAGCTTTGCCTGAAATTGCGGCATGCTTTTATTCTGCAGGTTATCTACTTTTTGAATCGTAACAATTGTACCGGACTCAGCGCCACCCAATAACTCATTAAAGCGCGCAATTTCAATCGGGTTTGATTCACGAATTGTTTTTACAAACTTGTTCTCGCGAGCGACCTCATCAAGGTCTTGAATCGCCGTATAGTAACGGTCGTTATATTTAGAAATAACCGTTAAGCGGCGGCCCATTGAAATACTTCCGGTAATAAGTCCCATGCCGTACTTACCCAAGTTTTCATCTTCACGTCCAGTAATAGAACCGAGCTTCATGGCTTGATCTAAAATTTCTGGCGCCATACCGTCGCCGTTATCCGCAACACTTATGACGTATTCTTTACCAGCTTCACCGATATCAACTTTGACCATATCGGCATTTGCATCAAATGCATTGTCTATAATGTCGCAAATTGCCGAGTAGTTATCATAGCCCGAGCTACGAAGTGACTCCATCAACCGTGCAGCATTAGGTGTATTATCAACGTAATTATTCATGGTTTCATTTCCTTCTTGAACTTATTGATTGGTATTAAAAAACCTCGCAAATAGACTGCGAAGTAAGAGGTATCATATACGAATGTAATATTTCATCACTCTGTTCCTTTCGAGAATTCGTGCTATACGTATCCTCTGGGATTAAGTTATTTTGCTTTAACAGTACGCCTTCTGGCAGCAAAGATCAATAGCTCGGCATGCTAGCGGCGCAGTTCCGGCAAATCGGATAGACGTTATTGTCACTGACATTAGCGTCGTTACCGTCTGCATAATAAATAGTTAGGTTCTTATGTAGTGAATTATAAGGTAGCTGACACACATAACATTTGCGTCCATGAATCGAAATAGCCTTAAGCAGCGCTTCTTGATTAGCTTCTTTAAACTTTTCTGTTTCATCGTTTTGAGGTTCAACTGGCTCCGCATACTGAGGTGTTTGAGTGGTATATACCCTGTTTTCCCGGTTATAACAAACTTCGCACATACCATGACTAAAAACATGTCTCGTTGTGGTCCCGCAAGACAAGCAGCCGTGTCCTGTGAATGTTTGACTCTCAATGACTGGTTGCGACTCTGCCGCCATCGACGCAGGCGCAGCTTGGGGCTCTTCCGCTGAGAATTCTTGCAGCGCCTTCGCTGTTTCAAGCAGCTTCAATGCGTTCGAATTTATTAGTCTAATACCTTTTTTGGTATATCCCGTATACTTATCTGACGTAACCCACTGGCGAATGTCCACTTGGTTTGGGGCCGGACGCCACACTACCAGCTCTTTATCATTACTTGTCTGTAATCGCTGCTCTTCACTCCGTTCGTTTGCGGTTACTGCGTGTAGCGCCTGAATAAACTCCGCTAACAGGTTCTTACTTACGCCAAACCCTTTCGACGTAAAGCCGGTAAAAGACGGACCAGCAGTCCATTCATTAAACCAGTAGTCGCCGTTCGACCGCTGAGCAATAACGACCTTTCGTGAAACCGAAAGAACAACCTCTGCTATTTGATTAAATTGTTCCCCGCTCGACATTACGTTATTATCCTCAACCTAGGTCTCAAGTATTGCCTTTATAGTAAATCAACCAAACCGTATTTCCAAAGATTCTTTTATACGACGCCAGTTTGGCAGGCGTGCTTCGAGCTCCTCATAGAACTTCGTGTCGTGTTTTCGGCTAATTTTATGACACAGCTCATGAACGCATACATAATATATGGCTTCTTTTGGGGCTTGGATTAACCGCGGATTAAGCAGCACTTTACCATCGCTTGTATAACTACCCCAGCGTCGCGGCATGACTCTTTCACCGAGCTGAGGTATTTTCTCATAATTAAATAGCTTTATTGCCTTTAGGTATTCACGCTTAAATACAGTAGATCTCTTTCGGGAATACCATGCATTGATCATTTTTTTATTATGATCACTGTTTCGTAGCGACTTGGTCGTATAAACATTCAATTTACCTCGCTCGAGTTTTACCTCATCTACACACCCTCCTACAACCTCAAGCATGTACTGTCGACCTAGGTAGTATAGTGACTTACCTGATACATATAGCTCGTCGCTACCTGGTTTGCGATATTTACGAAGCTCACTTAGTTGGCGCTCGAGCCACAGCCATTTGCGTTTTATAAAAGCCTCTATTTCATCAAGTGTCGCTCCCTTTGGGACTCTAGTAATGATACGAAGGTCGGGACGAACGATCAATGAGAACGATTTACGTTCACTAAACTCGATAAAGTATTCGTATGTATGCTCACCGTAGTGAAACACCTGCTTCATGCTATGCTCCAAAAATTTGGTGGTTGTGCTCGGCGAGCGTTACTGCGGTTTCGATAATTGCTTCGATACGGTCATAGTCGGATATATGTAGCTCTTCGTACAAATAATCATCGAGTCTCGAGCGCATTTGGCGTTTGGCTTCAAACGTTCGCCACCAGTCAACCGTCGCGCTTTGGTGAATGATATTTGTCAGTGCAACTATCGCCTGCTCATACATGTCATCGTTCAAGCCGAGCAGCTTATTCTTCAGGTTGCGGTACATAATATCCGCACCTTGTACTGTACGCACCGTATCAGGCAAGTCGCTGTCTTTCTTATGCTCTACTTCGTTATCGAGTAGTCGCAACTGCTCAAGCGCTTCAACGTCAGCCATCTTCTTAGCGCGCATTGCTTCTAGGATCTCTTTAATGCGCTGTGAGAACTTATCATACAACGCTTCGTCTTGCTCGCGCCTCTCGCTAATGCGGCGTTCGGTTTGCGCGGCAATTGCCTCTGCTTTTGACTTATCACTGCCTAGCTCTTCGATGGCTTCATTTAGCTTATTTCGGTCGGTTATCTCAATCTCACCGGTCAACACTTCGGCTTCGCCAGCACGAATATTTTCATCAAGTATCTTAACGAGCTCCAGCTGGTACTTAGCAAGGTCAACATGGTCGCCATACTGCAGTGCAGCGCTCTTTTTGAGCTCTTGGAACTTTTTAGCTTCCTGTTTTAACCGCGCAACTTCAGCGCTACCGAACTTTTCTTCAAAGCTTTCCAAGCTCAAGCACTCAGCAAACACATTCAAAAACTCATTCATCTTTGCGTTGAATGTCACACGGGTAGGGTCGTCGCGCAGCTTTTCAATCAGCGCAGTAGAGTCTGCTGCAACACCGTCAAACAACTTAGAGATCTGGTGGTAAACTACCTCAAGCTCTCGCACCTTTTCATCAACATCGATCAGCGCGCTTTTTACGTCTCCCGGTTCATAGTTGCCAAATAGCTGCATAGCTGTATGTATATTTGCGGCATTTTCCGAGTAGTCAATAATAAATCCGCTGGTTTTCGAGGCTACTGGATTATCATTTTCAAATAGACGGTTTACACGCGCAATCGCCTGCAGTAAGTTATGGTCTTTCAATTCTTTTGCTAGGTAGAGCACCGTGTTTCGTGGCGCATCAAAACCAGTCAGCAATTTATCGACTACGATGATCAATTCGACGCCTTCTGGACTATGCGTGAAGCTTTCTATCACAGACTCTTCGTACTTTTGCAAACTCTGGTGATTGGCTTTTATACCGCGCAAAAACTCCGCCACCTCTTGGCGGTTTTCGTTGTCCTCGGGTATTTCGCCATTTTCATCCGACACCACCAACGCGGTTTGTATCTTGCCCTCACGTTCAAAAAACTTCTGCATCACAAGTGCAGCGTATTTACTCGGCGCGACCAGTTGTGCCTTGAGTCCGGTGCCCTGGAAACGCTCGGTATAGTGCTTCTGTACGTCATAGCAAATCTCGCGTATGCGGTCAGGGTTTTCCGCTACTACCTTTTTTTCGACTTGCTTTTGCAGCATGTACTTTTGCTTTGCGCTCAAGTCTTCACTTACGCGGTCGTAGCGGCGGTCGATTTGCGTTGCGTCGTCGTATAGCGGCACATAACGGCCTTCGTAAATCAGCGGCAGAACGATCTTGTCCTGCAGCGCGTCATCTATCGTATATTTATCAATAAAGTCACCCCAAGTAGTTTGCGACTTTTCTCCTTTTAGTAACGGTGTACCAGTAAACGCGATGAATGAGGCGTTCGGAATCACCTTTTTCATTTCTTCACTAGCGCTAATGGCAATGCTTTTTTCGGCGCGTGAATGCGAGCGGTGCGCTTCATCTACGAGCACGAAAATATTCGGGTCCTCGTCGGTAAATCGCTTGATGGCATTCGCAGCCGAACCAAACTTTTGCACCAGGGTAGTGATGACGCCGCTTTCCTTGGATTTGATCATCTCGAGCAAATGCTGCCCACTCTGCGCCTGAATGATCCGCTTTTTTAGACCTGCATTGCGCAAAGTGTCGCGAATCTGCCTATCTAGGTCCTTACGGTCGGTCACTACAAGTACGCGCGGGTTATCAATATCTGGGTCTTCTACTAGTGTGCGGATAAACATTACCATGGTTAGACTCTTGCCTGACCCTTGTGTATGCCACACAATTCCACCGCGGCGTTTGCCGCCTTCGCGCACATGTACGCGCTCGATCATTTTATGGATCGCAAAGTACTGCTGGTAACGTGCCACCTTTTTAATTGGGCCGTCATAAAATACATAGTTTTTTGCGATGTCGAGGAGCCGCTTTGGCCGCAACATTGCATATGCGCCAATGTCTTGCTCAGATATATGGCGCTGAAGTAGCTGTGTTCGCCCTGCTGTGTAGCCGTTGAGGTCTTTGAGTATTTGTTCGTACAGCTTTGTATCGATCGGCTTTGCAATTATCTCCACCACTTTACTATGTAGCTCGTCTTCGCTCATATCGCGCTCGCGCCAGTTGGCATAAAACTTGCTTGGCGTAGCCGTTGTGCCATATAGCCAGTTGGTACCATTTGCTGCTACTAGTAACTGCGTGTAGGTAAAAAGTTTTGGCGCGTAGTCGGGCTTTTGGTAGCGCGCCAGCTGCGAGACGGCTTTTTGGATATCGACGCCAGACTTTTTATTCTCTATCACCGCCAGCGGTATACCGTTTACAAAACACACCACGTCGCAGCGAATCGTTTCTTTGCCGGTTACTTTATACTCGACCGTTACATGGTACTGGTTATTTTTGCCGCCCTCACTAAAGTCTATATAGCGAAAACTACGGCTTTCACGTCGACCATCAGCAAACACCTCTATGGTTTTGCCGCCAAGCTTTGGCATGATCATGTACGAAATCTCGCGAGATGTATCGATCAGTCCTTCGAGCCGGACAGATTCCAGCTCTTCAACTACACCAGCTACGTCTGCCTCGCTAAACTTTAGCTCTTGCCCGCCGGTTTCGTAACTATTGATACTCATAAGCGATTGTCGAGCGATGTCGTGCAAAATGAATTTGCTGGTGTCACCGCCACGCTGCACCAAGACCTCCTCGCGGCTCAGGTAGGTATAACCCATATTTACCAGCAGCTCTACCAGCGGCAACTGCGACTGCTTGGCTTCGTCAAAATCTACATTGTCCATGTTCATCAGCTTACTCCTTTAGGTGTTAGGGTCTCTGGGGTTCGAATCGTGCCGGTGATGAGGTTTTTGAGAAGGTATCGTTTCTGGAGTTTCACATTGATTAATTGACTGCTCAAATTCGTCAACTGAGAGTCGATGTTATATAGCACCTTTACTATTTCAGCCTGTTGATTAAGTGATAGCTGTCGAACTGGCATAGATTTCAAGTCTTTCATTTTGATGCTTTTGAACGAACTCCCTGTCATATGATTATCAAAAAATCGTTTCGCAAACTCGCTTGTAACCAGGTAGTACAGGTATTCTGGCAAAACTTTTTGCTCGTCGGGCTTCAAGCTAAAGACAGATTCGTTGATATTCCAGCCTACCGGATCTTCCCTTAGTAAATATGCTTCACCTATGTTACCAATGCTCGACATTATGACGTCATTTTTTGCTAGTTTAGAGCGTTTCGATATCATAGCGATTGCCTTATCATCAACAAATTCAGCATTATTTAGATTTAATTTTCCATCACTAATATTTTTGATCGTTATATAACGATTTCCGCCGTTTCCAAGTGAAAAGTTCTGGCGGGGATTAAGACCGGTCGAGAAATTTTTTACAAACTCTTGCAACTCTACTACACCTTCGCTTGATGAAGATACCGCAAAATATCGCTGCATAAGCCCCTTTTTCAGCTGCTCTTTCAGTGCAATCTTTTGCTCCAGCTTCTTGATATACTCATCCCAAACCTCCAAAACCCCCACAATCCGCTCTTGCTCTGGCTTTTCCGGAACCTGTATCTTGACTTTTGAGATGTCACCGAGGTATACGCCACCTTGAGCGCCTTTGCTTTCTCGTTTTAGTAATTCTTTCTGGAATGCCCCCTCTGTTAAGGTATAGTACGCAAATCTTGAATCTAACTCCTCGCTGAAGCGTAGGATAGCCACACTACGTTGAAAAGTGTAATTATCATGATAGTTTTTTACAGCCGCAACTCGACCGAGCGACCCAACGATAGTTAATAGAATGTCGCCGTCGCAAAGCTTGTAAGATTTATGTATCGAGTTAAAATCATCTTTAGATATTAAACGCGCATCACTCACAAGATTAACTGTGCCATTGTTGATGTCTTTTGCGCTAAGTAAAGGAATACCGCCGACAACGTCCTGGTGTGTTCCATGTGTACCATCTTTGATAAGTGTAGTAATATCACTTAGTTTTTTCGTTTGCCAATTAACCACTGATAGACCTCATAATCAGAAAAATAGCCGCAGCCAAGAATAGCAGGTAAAACGGTGCGAGCGTTTTAGAGAACATGCAGTAAACTAAACTATTTTGCTTGTTAATATTAAATTCTCGTATGTCCATGGAGTAGTCGACATCTTTCGCCGGCTGTTTACGAACTTTATTGTAGAGGGCGCGATAACGACGTTCGAGCGATAAAAAGTAGCCGTCATAAAACCAAAATACAATCACTACACCGGTGAGTAATATTAAGGGAAACTCATCTTTGCTGCTTGCCTGAGACAATAATGCGAGTAATCCACCCACTAGCGTGATGGACCAACCACGTAAGTAAAATAAATTGCCGCCCATTCTCGAAATGACGCCCTGAATAAACTCTAGGTGCTTGCGCTTATCCTCATTGCTAGAATCTTCAATTGTTTCAGTTTTTTGCTCAATTTTCATCACTTCTTTACCGCCTTATCCACCACCGCTTCAATATTATCTTTTATCCAAGCGTAAGCCTCTGTACTAGATGTTCCGGGCGGATTTATACACGACACATAGTCCGCTAGGGTTTTGCCATTATTTAGTTTTATATACGCAAACGGATTGTCTCCGGCGGGAGCCGAAAAACCTGCTAGATTTTTTAGTTTATGGATACGTAGACCTATGATATATTTACCACTTTCCCACGCATGAGCAATTTCGTAGTTAATCCATTTTCGATTGGCCGTGCCACTACCGATTAGGACTACGACGCAAGATCGACCGTTCATCTGCGCGTTGATCCAGCGTTTTATCGTCACGTCGCCCTGGCGTTGAACCTGCTCCCACTCATTAGAGCTTAGTATAGCCTGACCTTCGATTCGTCCCATGTTTTTTATCTGCTGAACACGCCAATTATCGTTTGCGTAATGGAAGCTTAAAAATACACGCTTCATTATTTATCCTCCTGTGCCGGTTCAGGTGTAGGCTTTGGCAGCTGAATGTTGTCCAACGTAAATCCGTTATTGTGCGAAGCTGTACTTGGTTGCGCCCGTGGCAACTCCGGCATTTGTAAATTATCTGCGGTTATACCGCGTGTCTCGTGCTGCTCTGGTGCGTTGGTGTTGTCTGGCATTTTAAACTCCTTTTATATACAAACCCATTAAAACGATGAAAAAAATCATTCCGATAACAAAAAGTGTCACGCTCATAAAATTTAGCACCTTACTAAGCTTTGCGAATTTTACTTTATGTAGTCCTTCGTCAAGTGGTGCTGTGAGTGATTTTTTAAAGTTTGCCGACAGTATGCGATTGCCATCCTTGAGCAATGCTTTTGATACGGGATAGCCAATAATTACCGTAATGACAACCAAGATAAAACACGCAAACGTAACGAACGAAAGCCGGCCGTATGGTCCAAACACTGAGTCGCTCAGCACTGCAAGCGCCGCCAAGACGGCGATAGAAAATGTCATCAACGCCTTGTCGGCTTCAATCGTAATCTGCGCCATAACGTCTTGGTTGCGCAAGTAGCTCGCACGGTAGTCGTTTATGCGCTCATTGACAGACAGATCAACGAATCGTCGAGCTAGATCTTTAAGAATATCGATAAACATTCCCATCAAATATCACCTCGCTTCTTGAGCCCACTCTTGCTTTTTTGTGCCTTTTTTGCTATATTTGTAGGTGGATCACCATGTCTTGGCTTGCCTAAGGTTTCGACCGACCGCACATTCCGAGACACTTTCCGGCTCTGCCTAAGGTTTCGACCGACCGCACGAGCCGGTTTTTTGTTTTTCAGATATTCGAGTTTATCTTGAAGCGGTTCGAGACTAGTAATGTAGCTGCGATACCCACTCAGTAACTTGGAGTAGCGACGGTTCGGCGTGATGATGCGGAGCAATTTAGAATTTTCTTCTAGGTATTCCGCTAGGCAGTAAAAGTCGCCGTCACCGCTAACGATGATAGCTTTGTCATAGTCGTCGTATAGCTTGGCGGATGCATACAGCACCAACTCTGCGTCGACGTTACCCTTCATAGTCTTTTTACTATCCTCGTAGTAGGCAACGGTAGGCTTAAAGATGAGCGTATAACCAGCTTGCTGTAAGCTCGTATATAAATCTTGGTTGCCGTCAGTTTTGCCTATAAACAGATAGGCTTCGCTGACGTTGTATTTGTTTTTGAGGTACAGACGAAATTTTTTGTAGTCTAAACTCCAGCCTAGTGAACGCACACCAAGATGGAGGTTTTGGCTGTCGATAAATGCGTAGTTTGGCAGGGAGTTTTCCATGCTATTTGATCCCAAGCTCTTTCAGGTAGTGCTTCATCTGTTCCTCGAGTTTCTCTAGCTGCGGGTTGAGTTCGTCGATGGCTTTAATGGTGGCGGCAATATCGACCTCTTCCTCCTCTTCGAATGTGTCGACGTAGCGGGTGATGTTGAGGTTGTAGTCGTTTTCTTTCACCTCATCTGGGGCAGCAACGTGGGCGAACTTTTCAACATCTTGGCGAGTCATGAAGGTATCGAAGATCTTGTCAGCGTGCTCTGGCTCGAGTGAGTTCTGCGCCTTGCCTTGTTTGAACTGCTTGGATGCCTCTAAGAAAAGTATGTCTTTATCATTTTCGCGCTCGCCACCCTTTTCGCGTGCTCGGTCAATAACGAGGATAGCCACTGGGATGCCGGTTGTTTGGAACAGGCCTGGCGCAAGACCAATGACAGCATCGATCAAATTTTCTTCGATCAATTGCTTACGGATTTTGCCCTCAGACCCACCGCGAAACAATACTCCGTGCGGTACGATAACCGCCATGCGACCGGTGCGCGGTTTAAGCGTTTCGACCATATGACTAATAAATGCGTAGTCACCCTTATCCTTCGGCGGAACGCCGCGCCAAAAACGCCTGTACGGATCGCTCTCGGCGTTTTCAGCACCCCATTTCGCCAGACTAAATGGAGGATTTGCCACAAGCGTATCGAACTTCATCAAGCCATCGTTTTCAACGAGTAGCGGATTGTTGAGCGTATCACCCCATTCAATATGCGCGCTGTCCATACCATGTAGGAACATGTTCATACGTGCTAATTGGTAGGTAGAGCCGGTCGCTTCTTGGCCGTAGAGTGCGAAGTTAGTGCTGCCTTGCTTTCTTACCTCTTCACCAGCAAGCAGAAGCAGACCACCTGATCCCACAGCGGGGTCGGCAATACGGTCACCCGGACGAGGACGAGCGAGTCGTGCGACAAGTGCTGCTACGGATGTAACCGTAAAGAACTCTCCCGCCTTTTTACCTGCCTGCGAACCGAACTTACCAATAAGGAACATGTATGCGTTGCCGATAATATCTTCGTTGACTTCGCTCAGATCAATTTTCTTAAAATCATCGAGTAAGTGGCGAATCATCTTGTTACGCTGCTGCGGCTTACCAAGAATGTTTTCGTTATTAAAATCGATCCCGCTGAATACACCCGCAAGCTTAGCAGCATTATGCTCTTCAATAGATTTAAGTGCGATGTTGATCACTTCACCGATGTTGTCATCTTCGATGCGCTTGTATACCTCGTCAAACGAGCTGCCGGGTGGCAGATAGAAACGCGAGGTCTTCATCTTGGCATCGATACGCGCCTCGTCGTCACCAAAGCGCTCTTTTAACTTTTCATGTTCAACTTTTGCCTTGTCACCGAGGTATTTAAAGAACAGTAGTGCGAGCGCATAATCTTTGTAGATACTTGCGTCGACACTCGCCCGTGAAGAGTTGGCTGCATCCCAGAGCAAGTCATTCAATTCGGATTGGGTATACTTTTTTGTCATTTAGCTGCCTCCTTAAGGGTTTTAGTGATAATCGCTTCGCGTATGTGGTCAAGGTATATTTCTTTTTTGGTAATGGCTGATCGGTATTCATCGAGAGCCTGCACCGCTCTAGCGAGAGCTCGCTCTTGACCGGGTGGAATTTCTGGTATGACAATTTGCGCCAAGTTATCTTTAGTAATCGACTTAAGCGCTGCCCCGGAAGAGAGCTCGAACACAGCCTTCATGCCGACACTTGAGTTAAAAAACATTGTTATAAATTCTGAATTAATGGAGTTACTCTTTGGCGTCAGCACAAAGAGTGAGGAAGATGCAACCGCTTTTAACTCCTTGTCCTGAAATAAAACCGCTTTTGAGAAGCCACGTGCCGAAACGAGAATTTCACCAGGTCGTAGCAAGTGCCTACTCTCTCCTGTGAATAATATTCGGGGGCGAGCAGCGAACCCAAAGTCGATACCGAGGTCTTTCGCCTGTATTACTTCAGTATCGCCAGCGGCAAATGAATCAATCGCACTTCGAAATGTATAGCCCGATCGTATCTCAACTAAGTCGCCAAGTTTTCTCATGTCATCATATTAACTAACATATTTGTAAAAGTCAATACACACATAGTTCTACTGCAGGTTAAATAGTGCTAACGTAATTTAAAGCGGAAACGATTATATGATCAATAACATCGATACCTAGTATGTCGCCTGCATCATTCAAGCGCTTAGTTACACCTTTGTCCGCTTCGCTAACTGTCAAACTTCCACTTGGATGATTATGCGCCACGATTATGCTCGCTGCGCGGTCTTCGATGGCGAGCGCGAATACTTCGCGCGGGTGGACGAGGCTGGCAGTAAGCGTACCGATAGTCACGACGTGCTTATTAATAAGCCGGTTGGCGCCGTCGAGTGTCAGACATACAAAGTATTCCTGCTTCTTGTCACGAATGTCGGCCAACTGCTCGACCGCTTTTTCCGGTGAATCGATGACTGGTCGATCCGGTTCAAGCACATAGCGCTTGGCAAGCTCGAAGCTGGCCAGCAGTTCGGTCATCTTAGCCGGGCCAATTCCCTTTACAGACCTCAGACTATCCATAGTAAGGACGCGGTCTCGTTTGAGCACCCTGGCAATGTCGCGCGCTATCTTCGTGACGTCCGCTTGCGCATTGCCACTGCCAATCAGGGCCTGCAGAAGTTCAATGTCGGAGAGTTTTTCTGGGCCGTACTCGACAAGCTTCTCGCGGGGACGGTCTTGCTTGCGCTTGTCGGCCATTTTCATGACCTTAGTGTACACCCATTCAAATGATGTAAATAGCACCTACTAATTTCATAATCAGCCGTTTTTGCTACAATCGCCACATGAGCGCGCTCACCGTTCTGATTGATAACGCGAACAAAGTATTCACAGAAGATGAAATACGCATTTTTCATGAAGCAGCGCGTGAGGCGGAGGCATTCATCACCAAGCATTTTACTCTCGATTATCCGGTCGACGTGGTATTAACACCGCCGTCGAGTTTGATGAAAACCATTCCAGAAGACGGCATAACCGGCAGGACATATCATTCACGGCACGTTGTGGTAGCCATTGATACGAAGCACGCGCCAATCAATCAGGACTTTATTTTTGAAACCATGTGTCACGAAATGTCGCATTCACTACGCTGGGAAAAGCTCCCTGAGCATGCGAATACCCTATTTGACGGGATGATTATGGAAGGACTAGCCGTCGCGCTAGAAGAAAAAGCCCTTACCGACACAGGCCGAGTACACATACAGTTCTTTTTAAACGAAATGCAGTCTACCGACCAAGCCATGATTGATGCGATAACGGCGCAGCTTAAGCCCGACTTTGATTCGCAGACATACGACTACGATACGGTCTTTTATTCGGGTAACGATACCCTACCGCGTTGGGCTGGTTACCGACTAGGGTACTACTTTGTGAAAAAGCACCTAGAAACAACCGGCACAACGATTAACAAGGCAACTTTAGCAAATTATAAATCCTTTGCGTCGTAGCGTATTACAAATAATTAGTAATGTGCACTCGGTCTGACAACGGCTGAGTGAAGTCGATTGATTGAAGATTCTTTGGCAAAACGTTTTCTACGCCCGGGTCGATGAATCCGTGTTCGGCAATTTCGATTACTCCGTGCGAGGTCGATTCAAGATCGATTTGCTCGTAATCGTCGGTATTGGTTATTTCAAAAAAGAATTCCAAGTACTCGCGTTTGTCGTCAGCGTATTGCTGCACAAATAATAGTCGTCCTATTTGAGGTGTCACGCCAGTTTCTTCAACCATTTCACGTACCAAACCATCGTGCAAAGACTCTCCATTATCCAACCCGCCTCCGGGCGTGCACCAATAATCCCGCACTCCACCGTCGCGCTTATTTAACCGCTGGGCAAACAACTTGCCATTTTTGATAATGACTCCCCGAACCGTGACTCGTCGCATAGATACTCCACTTATTTACTGGTTTTTATAAGAAGCGCGATTGGTTCGGTTCGTCCGAACATGCCCGCGTAGAGGATTCCGAGGAATCATAGTGAATGTAGTATAGCAAAGTGGCCGCTGCAATCGAAACGAGTCGATCGGCTGATTAGTTCACTACGCCACGCTGTCGAGTTCGAACTGCCGTGACATCGCCGCTCCGAGCAACGCGTATGTGGTAAGCGGTCCTTGGAACCGGGCGGAGCTGGCGCGGATGACTTCGGCGGTCCGCGGCGTCTCGGTCTTAAAGGATTCGACAGACGAGTCGAAGTAGTTGCTGACCTCGGTGGTGTCGAGCTGGATAAGCCGACTGGCCTGGTTGTTCACCGGTGTCGGGTCGGACACGGCCGCGATGCCGTCGACCATGGCCGTGATGGCTTCGAACATGGCCACGCCGTGATTGACGGCCGCCAAACGGTCGCCGCTGTCGTACACCTTGGCGGTCGAATGCAAGATGGCCCGGTGGCCGACCTTGAAGATCCACGAGATATCTTCGACGATGTCATGATGCTTTTGCAAGATACCAACGTTGGCCATCATAAGCTCGAGCAGATCGGCGTTCTGCTCGTTCAAATCAACTCGGGGAAAATCGGTCTGAGGAGTAAGGCCGGTAAGCAGCTCTGACATGATTGGTCCATTCTGCTCTTTCGCAGGCAGGACTGTCAAGACAATCATAGCTGTGAAAATCTTCCCAAGCCTGCCGACGAGGACTATAATTTATACATGAATGGACGGAGCGCCTGAATGAAGACGTATAACTATCCGTTTTATCCTGCGGTAAAACCTGTCTTCATGAAGCGCCAGCCGACCACAGTAACGACCTGGACAACGCTTGCCCAGGGGCTGCTACCGACACTTGCCGGCCTGATCGTGGCCGAACTTGTCGTCCGATTTACGGGCAGCGGCTATAGTGTCGTCGTCATCTTACTACTGGTCGTGCTGCTCTATAGCACCTATCGCTTTGGCACGTCGGTCGGGGTGATGAGTGCCATAGTCATTGGCCTATATAACTTCTATGTCGTGGCGCTGATCTTAAACATCAGCATGTTCGATATCCGAACCTTGCAGAGCGGCACCGTCATTGCCGTGACGTTCCCGATCCTCGCCTATGTGATTGGCCGACTGAAGGGCCGCAACGACGCTTTGCTACGCCGTGAGCAGGCGGCCCGCCTGGAAGCCGAAGAAAGTGCACGGCAAATGCAGTTTATGGCTGAGTCGATGCCGCAGAAGATCTTTACGACGCTTCCCAACGGGAAGTACGTCTACATGAACTCGCAGTGGAGCGAGTACACGGGCGCGTCGGAGAAAGCGATGTACAAAGACTGGAGCACGGTGGTCCATCCGCGCGATTTAGCGAAAGACATACGCCGTTGGAAGGAGTCGCTGGCAAAAGGTACTCCATTCGAAGTAGAACACCGCCTACGACGGGCCGATGGCGCATACATTTGGCACCTGACACGCGCCCAACCGCTCCGCGACAAGCAGGGGAACATCACGTTATGGGTGGGAGCAACGACCGATATCGAAGAAGTCCGCCGGACCAAAAAGCTCGAAGCCGACACCGCCCGGCTGAAGCGCCAACGCACCGAGCTGATGGAACTGAATAAAGCCAAGGACGAGTTCATATCCCTGGCTTCGCACCAGCTGCGAACGCCCGCCACGGGAGTAAAGCAGTACATCAATATGACGCTGGACGGCTACGCCGGTGAAATTTCACCGCAGGTGCGGGCATTCCTTGAAAAGGCCAACAACAGCAACGAGCGACAGTTATCGGTCATCAATGACCTGCTGAAGGTCGCCCAGATCGATGCCGGCAAGGTGGCACTACACAAAGACAAGATAGATATCGATGAAATGATCGGCCAGGTCATACGTGATCTACGGTCGGTATTCGAGGGTCGCCAGCAGACGGTTGAGTATACCCCGCGGCGCAAGAAGATAAAGCTGAACGCCGACCCGACGAAGCTCCGGATGATCTTAGAGAATATCGTCGATAACGCCAGTAAGTACTCGTTTGAAAATACCGCTA
>JBBAEA010000087.1:0-15353 GCA_041656175.1 Bradymonadales bacterium
GCAAAAGAAAAAAGGTTCCCCCCGCACCCCCCTCTCTTCAATCGCGACACGGATGTCAGCGATTGGTCGCGGCTGAGGCCGCGCGCGAAGCGGCCACAGCCTGGACGGCTGTGGCACTAAAAAGAAAGCACTCTTTTAAGCACTTTTCGAATAAAATGTCATTTTACCTTCCACCTGCCTTATTTAATTAGCATTGTTAACTTGTGCTTCTCTACAAAAGTTCTCATTTTGTTTAAGACTGTATCGAATTTGTAAAATTAAATTCGTTATTTCTAGCCGTGCAAAGGTCTCTTATTGTCTGCTTTGTACAGACTCGAAGTAGTTTAATGTTAAAGTTTTGTTTTGACAATGCTAAACCCTGAAGTAGCTCAGGATGCTCTGATTAATGCATAATTAGTCATAAAAAGAGCTAATGAAAGTTAAGAGGTTCAGGTGAATCTTTAAGATAAAAGTCAATAAAATCAATACTCTACACACAAAAACGGGTTCTAAGGGCGATAGCCCCCAATTAAGCGGTAGCCGCAAATAATCAGAGTTTCCTTAGGGTGAAAAGCGTTTATTTTTTAAAAAACGAATCTGGCAAACGCTTTGCGCTCTTTTCATCACTTTTAAAGGCTATGCCTTTTCCAGACTCTAGTTGTACAAAAATGCTGATACTCGGGTCGGTGAATTTATCCACAGATTTTGGCTTAAAGTAAGCTTCGAAAATTTTGCTTTCGTTGACTTCATCGGAGTAGGCGATCCACGCGGCATCGAGCTCGGGGTAATAGACTAAGGTTGGGGGAAGACTGAGTTTGTTGGTGATAAGGTTTGGGTTGAGTGCCCAGCGAATGCAGTTTCCTGTTGGCGTTTTGGCATCTTTTTTAAAGTGCGCCAGTAGCGCTCTTTGTGCTTCACAGTCGTTGCTCTCTTCGCGCTGTAAGTTAAAACCGTCGGGGTCTGTACTTCGCAGGGTTTCGGCAAGTTTAGAAAGCGCTAAGCGTTTTGCATCATCGATATCTTTAGGTAAATCGTAGTCCCAAGTCTCGTCTTTTTTTATAAAATCTATGCGATAGTGCGTGTCGGGGGCAAGCTCTACATCGATGTAACCCATCAGTTCTTTGCAGTCTGGTGACTTCTCTTGATCGCAGCCTAACTTCGTCTCTTTTAGCTTAGCGTCTGCAATAAATTGCCGTATATCTTCCTTTCGCAGCAGTGTCGCAATGATAGCGTCTTTTGGCGATATTTCAGCGATTTTAGCAGCCGACATGGGACCTTGTGCCTCGAGTTCAAAGATTCCTGGCTTATAGCCTTCAGCCCACTTCTCGGCGTTGATACTCCGTAAAAGCTCGCGTAGTGCCGCTCCCACTTCTCCCGTCATTTGTAGATATGCGACGTTATCGATGACAACGTTCCAGGGCGCCTCGTTCTGGCAATGTGAAAAAGAGAGTAGAGTATATTGTTTCCCATCGTAGTTAAACTCAACGACGAATTCTGGACGTTTTTCGTCATGCCGGCATGAGTAATAACCGTCGGCTCCTATAAGATCTTTTTGACTGGCCTCAAAAAGCGCGTCGATGAGTTTGCTATCAATGATATCGCCGTCGCGTGTGGCGTATTGTCCATCTGGGTTGCGTTCTATCTCGTATAAGCTGTTACGCTGGGGTGCTTTGGGGTAGCGGTGTAAAATTTCAATGCGCTCCTTTTTAAGGGACTGCTGTTTAGGTTTTTGCGCTTCTATATCCTCAGTATGCACAACTTTTGCGGGGTTACAGGCGAGCATAAAAAGTGCAAAAGCGATGATTAATGGCTTGATATTCATTGAAATTCCTCAAAATTCAGCTTAAGCCTACCGTAGGCGCAATGCGAGCTTGCATTGTTTAGAAATATTAATGAGTACACGAGGAAATGTCACTTAGCTATAAAAACGAAAATGCCGAACAGGCTTTTGAAGCCCAAGAGAAGTTGACGCTAGAACAAGGTAGGGGTGTGTTTTTTCGCGTCCTACAGGCTATGCCCAGTAATTTGTGGCTTGTAGTTTATCCTATACTTGGAAGCTTTTTTAACATTTTGGCATGGGTCAGTGCTATCTATGTGCTGCTGAGCCCGCTTCAAGTTTTGCTGCAGGATTACTGGAGCGTCGATCATTTAGTTAAAAATGGAGTTTTAGCTCTACTCGCAAGTTTTAGTATTTATGTTTTGGCCACGTCGAGCAGTGCTTTTTTTGAGACTTGTTTTTGGGGTAGGGTACATGAGAGCTTCTTAGGGCTCAAAAAAGAGCGGCTGCACGTTGGACTACGACATTTCTTCCGTGTTTTGGGGCTAAAGCTATTGTTTCACTGTCTCTACATTGCGTGGGGGCTTGCTTCTGTCAGTTTGCTAATTTTGGGCTTTGGAAGCAGCATCTTTGCGACGGCAAATTTTGTGCCAAGTATTGTTTTTCTTATTTTAAACTTGTTGGTTTACGCTTTTCTGAATATTGTGCAGAACAATGCTTATGCATCGCTATTTCTTGATGACAATGACGCGGGCAACGCGCTTTTAGATGCTGTGCACAAAACTTTGCAGCAGCCATCACGTTATATTGCTGTTTTTGCGATCCTCGCGCTTATATCGGCGATCCTCAGTGTTCACGAGTTTTTTATTCAATTACTGCAGTGGAATATGGAGGCGCCTCCTAGCGAAATGCTAAGCCTTAGTACGCAAATCGTGATTGTATTTTTTGCGTTTATGCTTATGGTGCTGCGTCCACTGATGTGGCTAAGTGCAAACACGTCAAAAAGTCGAAGGAATTTACAAGAGCCGAGTGCAGAGCCAGATGCTCATGGCAGCCCAGGCGCTAGGCTAGAGCAAAAAAACGATGCAACGCAAACCACTGATAGCGCTTTACGCGAGTTACCTTACGATTTCAAACCTAATCCCGAGAATATTTTACGCCCCAGTATGCTTTTGAAGTAGATGCTTTGGGGAGAGCAGTACAAAGTTCATAGGTCTTTACGATGAAACTACAGATCGCCCAAATTAATGATAGAAAAACGACGTATATTAATGGTGAAGTTAGCGTAGATGATGCAGTAGCGTATTTCGAGTCCTACGCGGGCTACATCTGTGAGTCACCGCTGAGCTATAAGCTGGAGCTGCGTCGTAAGGCTAAGGGCATAGCGCTAGAAGCGAGTGTTTGTGCTCATTTAAGCGCAAATTGCCAAAGATGTTTGACTTTAAAGTCATTTGAGGTTAATACACAGTGCTCGCTCTTGCTCGTTTCGCAGGACTTAGCGCCCAAAAGCGAAGAGTACGGCTTGAGTGCAGACGATCTCGACACAGTATATTATGAAGGTGACGTGATCGATATAGATGCCTTGGTTCTTGAGACAGTGCTTTTAGAGCTAGATAGTCGCGTGGTATGCGACGAAGAATGTCGCGGTTTATGCTCACAATGTGGGCATAATTTGAACCTTGGTACTTGTGGTTGCAAAGGTTTTTAGTTTTCGATAACTTTATATCATAGTTGTTAGGAGTTTTTAATCATGGCTGTTCCCAAGAAACGCACAAGTCATTCACGTAGCAAAATGCGTCGTTCCATTAATGATAGGCTAACCCCAGTACAAGTCTCGTATTGTCCAGAATGTGGTGAACCCAAACTGCCGCACCACGCCTGTGTTTCGTGTGGCAAATACAAGGCACAGCAAGTCATCAAAGTAGAAGAATATACGGCAAAGTAAGTAGTACTTAGTTTTTTGTTGGACAAAAGATTAAAGTGACGTTTTGTTTATCTAGCCTTATGGCGTTTGTTTGTGTTTTTACTGGATTGATAGACAAACGCCTGTTGGCAGCGAGAATTTATAGAACGTAGCGTACAGTTGTGCCTTGCGTTAAGTCGCAAATGTCGTTAGCGGCAGATTAGCCTTGGTGTTGGCGACATCGTGTTGTTAGAAGGTGGAGCGATATTTGGGGGGGTAGCGCAAGATCGCCTTCGAGAATTCGCTTAAAAACGCACAGCGCGCAAAGGTTTGGCGAATAGCCAAAACTTTGCGCGCTGTTTTGCGTTTTTTGCGAATTAAGAAGGAAGCTTGCGCGTAGGGGGGCGTTGGCCCCCCCCCACCACACGAACAATCCTAGAGTTTAGCGAGTTCTTCTTTGGAAGGTTCATGTTTGGGATCGACCGAGAGCGCGCGGTTGAACATATCTTTGGCGCGTTTGGGGTCGTCAGTTTTAAGGCGCAGCATGCCAAGGTAGTAGAAGATTTTGATCTTGAGGTCTTTGTCCTTGATGTTCATTTGGTGGAGTAGAAGCGTTTGCATGTACTTGAGCGCTTCAGTGTAATCGTCGCGATTGTAGTAGGCTAGCCCGAGGTCAAAGATATTGGGTAGGTAGTTTCGGTCAAGGTCGTAGGCTGTTGTAAATGCCTCGAATGCTTCGTCGGCTTGGCCGGCGTTGGCTAGTAATTGACCTTTCATGTGTAGGAATGGTGCAACTTTTTTGTTTTGGCCGCTTTGTTCCAGTTGTTGGATGATGTCGTTGAGAATGGGGCTAGCTTTTTGAACGTTGTTGTCTTTGACGTAGGTGTTGAGGAGTTGTTCTGAGAGCTCAACGTTGTCTGGGTCGATTTCGAGCATGGCTTGTAGAGCTTGTGCAGCGATGGCGTAATTTTGCAGCTCATTATTAGCCAAATCAACGACTTCTTGGAGTTTTGCAAGTTTGAGCTCGTCTTGGCTCGCGTTATTAGCCTCGATTTCGAGCAAGCGGATTTGTGCTTCGACGTCGCCATCGGCCTTAGCAAATTCCATCAGCGCGTTGAGTGCTTCTGTGTTTTGTTCGTCAAATGCCAGCGCCTTTTCGTAAGATTCCTTGATTTGAATTTTGTCGTTCGAACTTAATTTGATAAGATCGGCGATTTTGCACAATATTTTGGCTTTTTCTTGTGGCAGGGGACTGGCGTTAATTTTTTGCACCAAGAGTTCAAAAGCCTTGTCGTAGTCGTTACTATCCTCGTAGATTTGCGCCAAAACCGTCAGTGCGCTGATGTTATCGGGTTGTAGCTGCAAGGCATCCTCGAGGGAAGCGATAGCGTTTTCGCGGTCATTGAGGTGCGTGGCGGCGAGTTTGGCGATACGAATATTGACGGCGATTTGCTCGTCGGTGCTGCTGGCAATAGCGCGTTGTTTTTGGAGTAGTTCCAAGAGCTCATCGTAGCGTTTTTCGGCGGTGAGTATAGCATCTAGCTCGGCTAGTGCGCCCTCGTTACTGGGTTGGAGTTGCAATGCTTGTTGCAAGAAATCAATCGCTTGATTGTTGTCATGCAGTTTGGCACCGCAGATCGCGCCGAGTTTCACGAGTATTTGCGCACGCTGGGCATTATCTGAGCTTTCGTCTAATTGTTGGATGAGTATATCGTACAAATCGTGGAATTGATCCTGAGCGACGTACAGTGCTTCCAGCTCTTCGTAGCATTCGGGCGACTTTTTGATGTATAGCGCCGATTGATATGACTCAATAGCCAATGCAGGGTTATCGAGTTTTTGCGTGGCGAGTTTTGCAATCTTCTTATGCAGTTCGATGCGTTCCTCGTCGGTTTGTACGTTCATTAATTTGCGCTGCAAGAGTTCAACGAGTTTTTCATACTCTTTAGCCTCTGCGTAAAGTTCGGCCAAGGGATCGACTGCTGCATTGTCGCTCTCGTCAATATCGACGATTTGCTCTAAAGCATGAATTCCTTTGGGTATGTTGTTGAGTGCGTTGAGCGCAACGTCTGCACATTTAAAGAGCGTCTTCTTCTTCTCAGCTGCGTCATAATTGAGTTCTGCCAAGTTCTCTAATACTTCGAGCAAGCTCTCATTATTTTGTGTTAAAGCAAACACCCTCTCGAGTTTTTGGAGTGTCTCCATATTGTTCTCGTCGAGTTGACGCGCCTGCTGTAGCAGGGTTTCGGCCGCTTCGAGATCTTGAATTTTATCGAGTAAAATGTTTGCACTTCTTAAGGACAGGGCAAGTTTCGCATAGTCCTCATCCGTGTTTTCAGCCGCATCGCGTAGTACATCCGCATACTCTGTCCAATTCTCTAGCTGCTCGCTGAGCTCGTCTAGTTTTTGCAGACTAAGGTTATCGGAAGGATCGATGTGGAGCGCCTTTGCGTAGTTTTGGAAGGCTTTCGCTGGCTCGTCAAGTTTCTCTAAGGCGAGTTCTGCCGAGCGTCTGTGCAAGCTGAGTCTATCGCTTGGGTCTTGTACAACCGTAAGTTTGGCTTGGTAGAGCTCGTAGAGCTTATCGTGTAGGGCGTTATTGACGTAGTACGAATCTAAGGTTTCAGCCGCTTCTAAGATAAGCTCAGGCTTTCCGAGTAAGCTTTCCACGGATTTGATGGCGTTTTCGTTATCTGGCTCATCCCAAAGGATTTGTTTGAACAGATCCAGCGCTTCGTGTGCTTTATCGAAGTTCTCTGCGTTGAGTTTTCCAAGTACCAGCCTAAGATCGTTAAGGGGTTGTGCGCCGCTATCGATACGTTTTTGTAGTATTTCGGCGAGTTTTTCAATATTACCTTGCTGTGCATAGAGTTGGTGTAGCTTCTCTAGCGCTTCAGCTTGGAAGTCATCAATTTGGATAACGCTTTCGTACTTCCTTATCGCTGCCGCTTGATCATGTAGCTCATCATCGGTGTAGCGTGCGGAGAGCAGACTTAATCTTACTCTTACATCAGGATCTGTACTATTTTCTACAACGTCGTCGAGCAAGTTTACAAGGTCAGCGAAATCCCCACTTCTGGCGGCAATGCGCTGCAGTGGCAAGAGCACATCGTCATCGGGTTGGGATTGTTTTAGGGCGCTCGCGTAGAGGTCAAAGGCTTGAACATCGTCGTTGAGTTTTTTCTCTGCGATGTTGGCAGCGTTAAGGTATCGCTCGCGTTTCTCGAAGGGATCGTCGCTAACGCTGATCATGCGATCGTAGAGTGCTACAAGATCCGCATGTGACGCAGATTCCTCGAAGATGGGAACCAAAATATTGGCGACATCCATGACGTAGTCGTCTTTGGCGAGGATCTTACGTAGGCCAGTAATAGCGTCATCGCAGCCCGCATTTCGTTCAAGGACGCTACCCAAAACCGAGATCGCTCTATTTTGGTCATCGATTTTGTCGCTCAACAAGCTCGCCATCTTAAGTTCAAGGCGCTCTTGATCCTCTTGCTCGTCGTTACTTGAAGCGATATCGATTTGCGTGCCTATAAGCTCAAGGAGCTCGTGGTATTGCTCGGTTTCTTCGTACAACTCTCCTAGCGCTACAAGTGATGGGAGATGCAAAGGATCTTCGGTCAACGCGGTGGAGTAGCACTCAATGGCGTCGACGGTAGATTCCATTTTATCGCGTTGAAGCTCTGCCATGCTTGTGTAGAGCTCAATGCGATCGGAGGAGATGGTGGAGGCGTCGACTTTTTGCTGATAAATTTTGAGCAGTTCATCCCAGTTCTCGCTGTTTTGGTAGAGGCGTATAAGTGCATCTAGCGCAAGCGGATCCTCGGGATCGAGTTCGAGAACGGATTGGTAGGCGTTGATGGCTTCCATCTCGTTTTCGAGTTCGTGCTCTTGGATATCGGCAATTCTGTAGTAAATATCTTTTTGATCGATAAGCTGGCTTACGATTTCGGTCTTAGACGTCAATATGCGAACTAAGTTCGGATATTCCTTTGCATTTGAGTAGATCTTCTCTAGCGCATGGATAGTATCATGATGTAGGGGATCATGCTTGAGTATTTCTTCGTAAGCTTCTGCAGCTTTTTCGTGTTGCGCCAAGTTTTCTTCGTACACTTGCGCTAAACGCTCATAGAGCAGGATATTCTCAAGTTCGTCTTCAGAGTTTGCGATGCTTTGGCTATAGGCCTCAGCCAAATCGTGGTAGAGATCAAGTTCCTTGGCCAAGCTCTCCATCTTTTCTTTAGGTAGGGCGCTACTTGGCGTTTGTACGAATGCTTTTGCATAAATTTTGAAAGCCTTCTCTTTACGCGTGTCGTTCTCTTCGTAGAGTTTTGCTTGTCTCATCATGATTTCCATACGCGTGTATGGGTCATCGGAGTTCGCAATAACGACGTCAAGAATTTTTGCGAGTTTACCCCACTCATCATCTTTGTAGAGTGGTTCTAAGAGTTGAGCGATACTGAGTCTGTTTTCAGCGTTTTCTTCATCGTCGGGCATATCGCGAAGCATCGACTCTAGCGCGCGTTTTGTTGCCGCAGTTTCAGGGTTTAGCTCAAGAGCGCTGCGATAGGCATCAATCGCTTCTGGCATTTTGTGTAGTTCTTTCTCTAGAACAACGCCCATGCGGTGGTAGAGATCAACTTTGTAGTGCGTATCGGATGCGTAATCGAGTTGCCTTGCGTAAAGCTCAGCGAGCTCATCGTAGCGGTGAACTTTCTTGAGTATTCGTTCCAAGGCGAGTGTAGCGCGGGAATCGTCTGGTGTAAGTTCAGAGACTTGGGTGTAGGCGCTAATAGCTTCGTCGTCATTCTGGAAGATTTCTTCATTTAGCGTGGCCAAACGCAGTAAAAGCTCAATCTTCTCCTCGGGATCATGCAGTACTTCAGCTTTTCTCTTCCAGAGTTTTGCCAAGTGTTCGTAGTCTCGTTTTTGTGAGTAAGACCACTCAAGTATTTCGTAAGCCTCGAAATCCTCCGCATCCTCTTGGATACACTGCTCGCACAAGTCTCTTGCCTCTAGGTGCTCGTTGAGGCGCTCGGCTTGTAGGCGCGCTAATGCGATCACGAGCGGGCGCTTATCGGCAAAGTGCGACAGCTTGTCGCTGTTGATAGTTTTAGTGTAGAGCGCCTTCCAAGTTTCGAGTTCAAGCGTAGCCGAGGCTAAGCGTTTGATGTGATTTTGAGTTTCGATGTCGTCGGGTTGCAGTTCAAGCATTCTGCCGTAGCATTCAAGTGCCTTTACTCCATCGTAGAGGTTGAACTCCCAGATTCGTGCGATCTCTTGGAGTACAAGGATTTGAGAGAACTCGTCTTCGCTGAGCAGGTAGCGCACCTCTAGGCTATCGACAAGTTTTTGCCATTTGTTTTGTGTTCTATACAGCGGTTCCAAAACATCGGCTATGGCTATCTCTTCTTTGCCTTGCGAGAACAGCGTCTCTAGATAGGAGATAGAGTTTTCGTGCTCTGGGTACTGGCCTAGGATTGCGCTAAGCGTAGTGATAGCCTCCATTGGCTCAGCGAGCTTAGCATCTTGTAGGGTTGCTAGCTTATATCGAAGTTCTACGCGAGCACTTTCGTCCTCTGAATCTGCTATTTCGCGTAGGGTTAGATCGACAAGATCCTGCCACATTTCCTCACGATTATAAATCGTCTCAAGCGCGCGCAACGCGTCTTCCTCGCGTGGCTCAATGTCGAGTATTCTAGTGTAGCTTGCGATAGAGTCCGCAGCCTCCTCCAAGAGTTCGTCTTGGATTTGGGCGACGCGATACAGAATAGGAATTTGCTTCTCGGGGCTGGGGTCTGATTCGATCTGGCGCTCCAAGATATCAAGCAACTTCGTCCAATCTTGCCGCTTCATATAGAGTGCATCAAGGGCTTTTAGCGCCGTTTCGTTGTCGGGGCTTACCTCTAGGGTCGCAAGATAATGTGCTTCGGCTTCATCTTCGTTATCAAGGCGATCGAGGCTAAGTTGTGCAACTTTATTATTAAAAGCGACCAGTTGCTCAGGATCATAGACTGTGGGAATCAGCTCTTTGTAAACGTCGACTAGCGCCTTGGGGTCGTCGAGGAATTCGGCTAAATCGCCAAGGTGCGTGAGGTGTTCATTCGCTGGTTCGATTTTAACGATGCGCGCATAATCGTTAAATGCGGCTTCTACATCGTTAAGTCGGCTTTGATGAATATTGGCAATGCGTTTTAATAGTTCGACTTGGTTGTGCGGATCGCTCTCGAGCGACAATTGCAGTTCCAAGATCGAGGCGAGCTCTTCGTGTTGCTCTAAGGCTTCATACACGGGTTCTAGAACTTGTGAAGCTTCAAGCTGGTAGCTCTCATCTTCGAGCAGTGCGCGAAGTGCAGCTAAAGCATCTTCGTGGCTGCGATCGCGCTCTAGTATACTGCGGTAGTAGTATATAGCTTGCTCGGTGGAGCTGAGTTGCTCTTGGTTGAGCTGTCCTAAGCGATACTCCAAAGCACAGAGTTCGTGTTCGCTATCGGCGATACGCAGTTTTCTCTGTAATATCTCACTTAAGTCGATATAGCGCTCTTGAGATAGGTAGAGCTTGTCAAGGGCGTCCATGGCCTCGTCATCTTCACTGTTGATGTAGAGGATTTGGTTGTACTCTTCTATCGCCTCGTCGTATGCCTCTAGCTTCTCTTCGTAGATCTGCGCCATTTTGCGGTGCAGTTCCTTAAGTTCCTCGTTGTTTTGGGTGTGCTGGAGCATTTCGTTGTAATTATCAACTAGACCCTGCCAATTTTCACTCATAAGATACAAGGATTCCAACGCGCTTAGCGCCTCAGCGTCACCTGGCAAGTTCTCAAGTATTTCGCTGTACGCCTCGATAGCTCCCTCGGTGTTATTGAGGAATTCGCTCTCTATGGTCGCTTGCTTCCTAAGGAGTGCAAGTTTCTCATCTCCGTAAACAAGTTCAGACTTCAGTTTTAGCGTTTTGATGAGAGAGACCCAATTTTGCTCATGTCCATGCAAGCGCTCCAAAGCATCCAGTGCGTCTTTGTCCATCTCATCAATGGCAACGATCTGTTCGTAGGAGGCTATAGCCTTTTTGGCATCGTTGAGTTCGTTCTCATAAATCTTGGCCATACGACGGTTTACAAGCACCTTGTGCATCGAATCGTCGATATTGGGCAAACAACGTTCGTACAACGCAATCACGCGAGGCATTTGATCGAGCTCTTTAGCTTGCGTTTCATAGAGTTCGCGTAAATCTGCGTTGGAAATGTCGGTTTGAACGGCCGCTTCTATAGCATCAAAGCCGCCTTCTTGATCGCCAATTTCTTCGCGTAAAATTCGTGCAATTCGCGTGTTAAGCTCGACCTTTTCGAATTCATCGTCTGTATCGGCTAATTTTATACGTAAAACCTCGACAAGTTCTGCTAACAGATTCTCTGACGCATAATGATCTTCAAGCAACAGACAGAGCTCACGGCGCTGCTCCATGGCTTCATCGCTCTTGACTGGAACCAGCGAGTTGAGCAACGCATTGGCAGCATCACGTGTTGGCGTATGGCTTGGATCTTCGCGTAGTACCGTTGAGTACAGCTCAATGGCCTGGTCGTAGTTTTGCAAATACTGCTCAGATAGAGTTCCGAGCTTAAAGCGTATATTGCGGCGTTGTGAAGCGTCAGAGGTGTACATCAGCTCTTCATCGTAGAGCTTTGCTAACTCAGCCCAGCGCTCGTTGGAGGAATACAATCGCTCCAAAGCCGAATGCGCCTCGGCTTGCATCGCGTTAATTTCTAGAACAGCGTTATATTCTGCAATTGCGCCAGTGGCATCATCTAGTATGTCTTCGTAGATTTGCGCTGCTTCAAAGTGTATGCGCACTCGTTCGTCATCATCTAAATTCGTTAGATTGGATTTTTGCGACAAGAGCAGTACGAGTTTTTCGAAAGCGGAGACACCCTTGTAGTATTGCTCCAACGTTTCTATCGCTTCGTAGTCTTCGGGTTTGTCGTTAAGTAGCTGCTCCCATAGTTCGCTTGCGCGATCCACTTCGTTAAGTCTGTCTTGGACAATTTTAGCACGCAGACGCAGTACGTCGTAGCGCCACTCTTCGTTATTATCGCTGCTCGGTGTTGCGTAGTCTTGGCCGTAGAGCTTATCTAGCTCCTTCCAAGCATCCGTAAGCTCCCCGCTCTCTGCTATTTGCTCCAACTCATTCCAAACTTGGCCGTCCTCGGGAGTGATAGAGAAAATCGCACTAGCGACCTCAAATGCTTCGTCAGCTTGGCTGAGCTTATGGCGTCTAATATCGTAGAGTTCCCACAATAAGGGTAGCTTATCGGCTGCATCAAGCGAGAGCAAGCGAATCTCCAAGACTTGGCTTAGTCTTTCATACTCGGAGTCGTTGCGGTACACGGGCTCAAGGATTTCAGCGATACGTTGCCTATCATCGCCATCCTCCTCAAGAAGCTGGGCTAGTGTTGTCCGCGTATTTTCATGGCTCGGTTCGTCCATCAAAATTTCTTCATAAATACGAAGTGCATCTTCGATGTCGTTGAGCTTCTCACGTTTAATTTCGGCGAGTTCGAATTGCACGTCAACACGATTTTCGCCGCCTAATTCCTGTTCCTGTAAGAGTAGCTCGGCTAAATTCTGCCATGACTCTGTACGCTGGTAGATGCCCTTAAGCCCTTGCATCGCCTCAACAGAAAACTCATCAAGAGCGAGAACTTCTTTGTAAGACTTTGCCGCTTCCTCTGGATCATTCTGCTGAACATCCAAGATGAGCGCACGTCGCAAATGCAGCTCCTGTTCCTCGACCTTGCTTTCACTGTGTTCAAGCTGCTTGTCCAAAATGTTTAAGAGCTTTATCCACGCGCCTGCGCGTTCGTAAAGTTGCGATAAAGCATTAATCGCCTCAAAATCCTCCGAATCTATCGCTAGGCATGCCTCCCACGCTTCGATTGCCTCCTCGTCGATTTCGAGCTTGGACTGACAGGTTTTGGCCAAGCTGCGGTTTAGTGCCTGTACGGTGGGCTCATCGAGATCCTCCTGCATGCGGAGTATGTCTTTGTACACGTCAAAGAGTACGTTTGGCGCAGTATTTCTGTCTACCAAGCTCTCGAAGTGCTCGCGTATGGTAATATCACTCGGCGCTAGCGTCACAGCCTTTGCATACCAGCCTAGGGCGTTGTCAAGATCCTGCACTTCCTCTTCGTAAAGTCGCCCGATCTCTTTGGTCATGGCGATAACTTCAGTGGGCTCTGAAGTCCAAGCAATAACAACTTGTGTAACGTCTATAGCTTTCGCATACTCTCCACGGTCCGAGTAGTAGCTGAGCAGACGACGAGCCGTTTTCTCGTGGGTTGAGTCAACATCAAGTATGGACTCAAGCGCTGAGATTGCTTTGTCGACATCACAGAGCTGCTCTTCTGCAAAAGTAGCCATGTGCTCATATACTTCGATTTGTTCGTCCTCATCGTCTAGGTCAGCCGCACTGATGTCGAGTAGGTCGTATAGCGCTTCATCCTGCCCAAGCTCGCTGTAGAGCGTGATCAAAGATTCCCAATCGCGTTGTTCAGCATAAACCTCCGTCATCTGCGCGAGCGCCAAATCGCGACCCTCTTCAAGTGCCAAAACCTCTCGCCATTTAGCGAGCGCACTAGCTCTATCGTTTTTGTCCTCTAGATAGAGTCGCGCCATCTTGTCTAAGACCTCGACTCTTTGCGCATCACTCTTTGCATGGTCGTGTATACGCTGATACACGTTAAGCAGAGTGTCGCTGTCATTCTCTGCACTGTACAGTCTGAGCAAGGTATCCAACGCTTCGCTAGGATCTGCCGCTACTTCGCTCACTTTTTCCCATGACTCAATCGCTTTTTCGGTGGAGCGCAAATTCACTTCACCGACTTCGGCCTTGCGCTTTAGGAAGGCGAGTTTCTCGTGACCTTCAGCATTTTCGGCTTCTTTTTCAAGGACGTCGTAGAGATCTTCCCATGCATTGCGCTGTTCATAGATTTGGTGCAATTGCTCCAGTGCCTTTTGCTGCGTAGGATCGAGTTCAACGATTTGCACCAGCGGTTGAATAGATTTGGCGACGTTACCAAGGTTTGTGCTCCAAAGTGAAGCGATATTGTAGTAAATTTCAATAGCTTCGTCTTTATCTTGAGCTTGCTCAGCCTTCGTATTGAGGAGTTTGAGCAGATCGTTCCAACGTTTACCAGATTGGTATAGTTCTATGAGCGCATCTGTTGCTTCTGCGTTGTTTTCGTCGAGTTCTAAGATTTGGTTATAGGTCTTAATCACCATGGAGTCGAGTTTAAGATGTTTCTCATAAACTTCGACAATTTTCTTGTACGCCTCCACCTTCTCATTGATCGCAGATTCGGGCAGGGCATCAATGTCACCCTTGTAAATCTCAAGCAACGCCTGCCACTTCTGGGTTCGCTGGTACAAGCCTACCAATTCTTCGCGCGCGATTTCGACAAAACGCCCTTCTTTCATACTCTGGTTCCAAACGTTAATCGCTCTTCCCGAGTTGTTGAGATGCTCTTCGGCGATGTTCGCTACCTTACGCAGTAAACCCAATTCACGATAACTACCCGCGCTGGCATCTTTGTAACTTTGGTAGGAAGCCATTGCACGTTGCCAATCTGCGCTCTGCTCAAAGTATTCGCAGTAAAAGCGTAGCATGACTTCGTTTTTGGGGTCGCCAAGCTTCAGACGCTTAAAGCAATCCTCCGCCGCTTTCAAATCTTCAAGACGGTGTCGGTATAGTTGCGCTAAATCCTGCAAAACCGTGAGTTCTTCCGGTTTACGACGCAAGCGACGTAGTTGCTCTTGGTAACGATCCGCTAAGAGCTGTAACTCCGACTTGCCCTCGCTGAGAGTGTGCTGCGCCATTAAAGTGGCAAAATCATCGCCGTCCTCAACGGCAGCCTCCTTCGCTAAAACCAGCGCCTCATCGCGCCTATTCAAGCGGAAGTCTAAAATATCAGCAGCTCGCGCCGTTAAATAACGCTGCCAAACCTCATCGCTCTCCTTTTCTGCCAAACCCCGCAAAAACTCATACTCTAACTCATGGGCACCCACTTCGTTTAGTGCATTAACCGCATCCACCCCGTCACTAAAGCCTTTCGATAAAGCTAGCGCCTTCTTCGCAAATTCCGAAATGTCCCCCACAACATTGTCGCCTAAACCTATGCGGTAAATCGCCTCAATGCTCTCAGCCAAGGTGTTGGCCACGAGTTCCTCAGCCACTGCCGCTTTAGACGCTGGTTTTTCAGCTTTTGTAGGCTTGTCATCCTTCGTCGCTAGCTCTTCAGTTGCCGCCTCTGTCTCTTTGACCGCCTCAGTCTCTTTGACCGCCTCAGTCTCTTCGACCGCCTCTGTCTCTTCGACCGCCTCTGTCTCTTCGATCGCCTCTGTCTCTATTTTTTCAGTTGCGCCTGCAGCCTCAACTAATGCAACAGGCTTCATATCGACTAAGGTTCTGCCACCTTGCAACGGATCGTCCTCATCCTCAGTCACTTCATCCGCAGCTTGTTCTCGCTCAAGAGAATCTACCTCAGTTCGTGCCGCTTTTGCGCCCTTTTTCTTTTTCTTCTTTTTCTTCCCGCCTTCTTGGCGTTTCTCAGCCTCAGCCGCTCTTGCCTCTTCAGCCGCTCTTGCCTCTTCAGCCGCTCTTGCCTCTTCAGCCGCTCTTGCCTCTTCAGCCGCTCTTGCCTC
>JBBAEA010000088.1:0-15301 GCA_041656175.1 Bradymonadales bacterium
CCATGACAGGCTTTTAAGCCCAAGGGGGTAGAAACGCTCACCGCACTTCGTGCTATGCTAGCTAAACATAGCAATAGATTACTTACAAGGGGGTAGCGCGGGATCGCCGAGAAAAATCGCAATGAGCGCATTTTGTGCGCTGGATGGAATGCATGCCATCCATGGCATGCAGCCCTATGGGCCGCCTACGGCGTTCGATTCCGACATCCATGTCGAAATCCCGGCGATTAGCCGATACAGCGCACAAAATAATGCGATCATTAGCGAATTTTTCGAGGAAGCCCGCGCGAAGGGGGAGACTTCCCCCACCAGAGGCTCAATGAATTTGTTCTCCAAATTTATTGTGGTAGCCAGCGGAGGAGGAAAGGTAGGCAAAAGCGTTCACCGCGCGCGGCATAAAAGAGCGAAATGCATGCATAAACGACGCAAGCAAGGTATAGTGCGGTCCATACGTGCCAGAGTATGCTGACCTCTAGAACTAGAGAGAGTACGCTAAAGAAGCCGAAAAAGACGATGACCATGGAGGCGAGCCAGACGGCGTGGAGACTGTGCCAGAACAGCATGGTGTTGGAGCGGAGAGCGGGGCTGCGCAATATTTTGACGTAAAGCGCGTATGGCAAGATGGGGCAGGCGACAAGGCACCATGCGTAAAGGATAAGGTAGTAGGAGAGCTGCGATGTTTTATCTGATTTTAGACCTTGATGCATACGAAAGCTCGTTTTGCTATGTTATTTTGTCGTTGGCAAGCTTAGCATTGAGCTGTGCTAGGAGGCGCTTCGGAAATTTAGCGCAGGGGGACTGAAGCGACAAGCAAGTGTTCGACGTTGGGGTTATCCACGTCCCCGCGCGCGAATTGCAGCGTCGTTACAAAGTTGCCAAGACTCACATTGGCTCTAGGGAGAATAATAATGTAAGGCGTGCGACTGACCTTGAGTTTAGCAAAGGCCTGCACCAAATTAGTAAAAATGTATTTACCCCCGAGTATTTCCTGCGTGACTTCGTTGATTGGTTCAGTGCCATCCTCGCTCGTAAGCAGCGGCGTCGAACCCGCTATTTTAGTAAGCGTAATGCTATTCCTCTCGATAGTCAGTTTGACCTCAACATTGGGATAGGAGGGGAACTGTAAATCCCCAAAATTGGGCCAATTATAAGGCTCGATTTTGATAGCAGATATGCCTGTACCCGTGGAACCGCCAAGCAGCAGCTCCTTTGAGTGCGCAGCAACCGTGTACATCACGCGGTATACAATATCCATGCTAACGGTTTCATCGAAAAGCAATATAAAGTTATTTTCGGAATCGTTCTTAACTAATTCGCCCAAACTGGCAATATAGGGCTTGTCGGTTCGGAGTTGCCCATAATTAAAGACCACGTCATCATTATATACTACGCCGATATTGGGAGAGATGGCTAGTAGCGCGCCACTGTTCACATCCGCGCCATCAATGACAGGTAGGGCTGGAACGCGCGATTTTGCAGCGCTTACACGCTCTTTAAAAGATTTTGGCGCCTGCACAACTTCTTGAGCTTGCATCTCCTTAACTCGGGAGCTTTTTTCTTTTGGGGCGCTTACCATATTGACAATAACGACAACCGTTAGACCAATAATGCATAAGGCAAGAACGACGCCAACGACGAGGCGAACGAGGGGGGGGATTCTACCAAAGAATTCAATGATGCCAGAGCTCTTTGTGCTTGAAGCCAGCTTAAGCTGCGCCAAGTCTAAGTACTGCGTCTGATTGCCGTGTATGTTTTCGCGCGATTGTCCTACGATAACAGCATTGTTCGCTGGAGACGACGCGGGTTTTGCAGGAGGCTGCGCACCGGAACTCGCCCACGGGTCGTTATCGCCCCATGCTTCAAAGCCTTTGGCTCCCCCTCCAGCTTGCCCTCCCTGCTCCCAGGCGTCGTTGCCCCAAGAAGCGCTTGCCGCAGAATCAACATGAGCAGCGTTTTGGCCTTCTTCTAAGATCGCCTTAGGATCGAAGTTAGCAAACTCGCCGATATCCAAAGCCATGGTGCGATCTAATTCAACGCCAGCAGCTTTGGGCTGACCCCAACTTTGCTGAGGCTGATCCCAGCTTTGCTGAGGCTGATCCCAACTTTGCTGTGGCTGATCCCAGCTTTGCTGAGGCTGATCCCAGCTTTGTTGAGGCTGATCCCAACTTTGCTGCGGCTGATCCCAACTTTGCTGTGGCTGATCCCAGCTTTGCTGAGGCTGATCCCAACTTTGCTGTGGCTGATCCCAGCTTTGCTGCGGCTGATCCCAACTTTGCTGAGGCTGATCCCAGCTTTGCTGCGGCTGATCCCAACTTTGCTGCGGCTGATCCCAACTTTGCTGAGGCTGATCCCAGCTTTGCTGCGGCTGTTCCCAACTTTGCTGCGGCTGATCCCAGCTTTGCTGCGGCTGATCCCAACTTTGCTGCGCTTGATCCCAGCTTTGCTGCGGCTGATCCCAGCTTTGCTGCGCTTGATCCCAGCTTTGCTGCGGCTGATCCCAACCGCCAGCACCTTGCATCGGTGGACTTAACGGGACATGACACTGCGTACAGAGCACGTTCCCTTGCTGGCGGTAGTAAACCTCGTCATCAACGTTGTAGGTATTTTGGCAATGGTTACAGCTAAGCAGCATCGTGGCTTCCGAAAAATAAATAACAACGCCAAAATTCACAGGCGCCTCACGCGGCTTGGCTTAAAAGGCGTTGCACCACTCGCCAGTCAAACCGAGCACTCTATTCGTATAGAAACAATAAGTGCTTTTGGCAAGAAATAGTGTTAACAATTTCCTACTCCCCCCTTCTCATATCTAGAGAGCTTTGCACGGGGGGAAACCCTTTTCTTTTTGCCAAAGAAAAGATGTTTCCCCCCTTCCCCAAAGAAAGCATTCTTTTAAGCACTTTCCGAATAAAATGTCATTCCATCTTCACCTTGCCTTATTTTATTAGCATTTTTAGCTTATATTTCGCTACAAAATGTCTCATTTTGTTTAAAACTGTATCGGATTTGTAAAACTAAACTCACAATTTCTAGCCGTGCAAAGGTCTCATCCATTAAAGAGCACTAGCAAATTCGATATTTTTGCCATATATTTTTGTGGGGGAAGTCCCACAATTCGCTCTATCCTTTGCGCAGCATTCTTATAAATAGACAGAATGCTGCGCAAAGGATGATCTCATGAAAAACCTACGGTTTTTCTTTCTTGTTCGCATGTCTCAAGCTCAAGCGAGCTTGGTTTGGACATGCTCACTGCGAAAGTGAGCTTTCAACTCGCAAAGCCTTCAGCTTTGCTCGTTTCGGCTCCCCCTACGCGCGGGCTTCCTCACAAAATTCGACAACAAGCGCAGTACAAAATGCAATGTATTTGCTAATCGCGCATCCATCGCATTTTGTGCGCTTGTAGCGTCTTTTGCTGGAATGTGTGCCCATCCATGGCACACAGCTCTGCGAGCCGCCTACGGCGTTCCGTTTCGACATCCGTGTCGAAACGAAGGCGATCCCGCGCTATCCCCTCTCTTTAACGGGGACAGCACACAGCATTGCGCCGTAAAAGGAAGCCAAAAACGCTCTCAATGCGCTGAAAACCGACGACTCATGTATACAAAACACGCTTACTCTCTTCAACGCGCGCTGTGGTCACTAGGCGCATAATAGGACTTAGCAGCTATTCGATTTGCCCCCTTCTGGCAAAGCTGCTATAAGATTTCTTGGAGCGTTTCAGAGCTTTGTTTGCAAAGTCTGAGCGCAAAGTTCTTTGCTTTGCCACAATTATGGATGATCTTTTGGCTATATTTTGCAGTGAGTTTCATGTTGGGTTTTGCGCAAAAATGGCTATTATACGGCACGTTCGTGGGTATAGCAGCGTGCACGAGCACTGACTACGATTACAACGTGACGCGTAGTTTGGGGAGTGCTTTACTTGAGGATGCGCAGGCGGCAGAACTGCAATGGATACCAGAACAAATTGAGAGCGCGCCTACACCGTTTTTGGAGCAAAGCGCGCCCAAAGCCGATATACAGCGTTTTGATGTTAATGCACTGCGCGCGCCACTTTCACTCGCAGCTGCAAGTTCGGCCTACGGCGCGAAGTGGCGGCTAGGTATGAACGGCTTACCCAGAAACGTGCGTCAAGTGCAAGAAGGATACTGGCTCGGTGCACGACCAACGGTTCAGCAACTTCGCGAGCTTCGCGCGCGCAACGTAAAAGTTGTACTCAGCGCCACATTCATGGATCACGAGCAACTCGCCGAGATGCGCAGCGAAATTCACAACTCTGGAATGTTGCATATCAACGCCCCCTTTGGCGGAAAGTTTCCAAGACGCAGCCGATTTTGGGAAAAGATCGCAGAGCATGATCCCGCAGAAATCTACATACATTGCGAATACGGTGGAGATCGCACCGGCGCTATACTTGCTTTTTTATTGGCTACGCGCCATCAGTGGACCATTCAACAAGCCTTTCTCGCTGTAGCCTTCCCTGGAAGAAAGGACTCACGCCTACTCATTGAAGCCCTAGAGAAGCGCGGCTACCTCGTTGATCAAAGTGACGTCGAGCAATTCCTTGGTATATATTCTCCCGAAAACAACGGCGGATATGGTGGCTTAAAGGTTCGCAGCCGAGGCTATTTGAAGCTCATCAACACGACAATTGACGCGATTGATCGCATCAACAAAAAAGGCTGATGTTAATAATGTTTAGGCTAGCAAATTCCGCCTAAGAAAGCTCTGATTCATAGCGCCTCCGAGCCCCACGTCACAAAATATAGCCATCTACTTCATCTTCGCGTTTCTGGCAGCCTCGCTTAGCGGATGCTGCGAAGTCAATTGGCGCAGCATGGCGTTGGCGGCATCTTCTTTGCCCAAATTCTGGTAACAGTGCGCCGCCTTTAGCATGGCATCAGGGACTTTATTGGTTTCGGAGTAATGAATAACGATTCGCTCAAAATAACTGAGAGCCTTCTCATAATCTTCTAGTGCAAAGTAGCACTCGCCGATCCAGTACAGCGCGTTGTCCGTGTACTCGCGCTCTGGCTTCGTGTTGAGAAAATCCTCGAATTTAGCACGCGATTGCGTGTAGAGCCCGCGCCGATACAGGTCTATGCCTTCCTTATAATGAAGGGATGCATCCTGCGTTTCGCCGCTGTATGATCCAGTCACCGTAGCCGTTGAATCACTGCTTTTTGTGGGAAGTCTATCGTCCGAAACGACATTGTCGTAAGCTCTACGCGTGGGCGCAGAAGAAGAACCCTGTTTTGGCTTGTTCCCAAAATACGCGCGTTTTTTTTCTTCAGAAATAACAATTTCCGTATAAACTTCATCGTTTTGGCTGCTGTCGTATGCAAAATGTGACGCTAAAGTTGCACCATTTCCAGCACCTGGTTCTATGCGCACGACTTCGCGCTCAGGACCAGCAGCTAAGGAGGAACGCTGCATAAGCTTAACACGCTCATCTAGACGCAAAATACTCTCCTCAAGCGCGCTTAGTTTGTAGCGTAAACTCGCCTGTTGACTCTCCAGCGCTTCGACTTGGGCTTGTAATAAAAGCCTCTCTCTATCGTCATTTTTCGGACTAGCACTTGCACAAGAGATTAACGATGCCGCAAGCAAAAAACTCGTAATATGGTAAAACCGCTTTTTATTGTACACTAAAAATACCAATGACCATACATCAGCGTCAAAATGCTTAGTAAAAAGGGCAGCCCAAGTTGGGCACTTGTGAGAACCCCAAGAAACAATAACTGAAAACCCATCAAAAATAGGCCACTCAATGCTACGGATACCATAGCATTAACTCCATGTCAGAAAAGCAAAGTACGCGCTATTTTACAACGCCAAGGCTCAAATAAAAAGTTTTAAATGGCAGGGCAACGAAAATGCTACTCAACTTCACCCTAGCCCCTCTTCATTGCGATTTGTGTTTCAATATGCGTGCTGCGTGCAACACTAAAACCTACGACATATCAGTTTTTAACCCTAAGGAAGCGCCGATTCCTTAGGACTGGCGCCCCAAAGCCTGCGCCCTGACAAGCCGTTTTTGTGTGTAGAACCTTGATTTTGTTCACTTTATTTTAAAAACTTGCCTGACTTTCGTTGTTTTAAGTAAGGGCAGCTTTGAAAGCTACCCCCTACTGTTTTTGCATTAATCAGAGCATCCTTAAGGACTTGCGCCCTAAGCCCTAAGCACAAAAGGGCTGCTATTCTTTACTTAGTCTTTTCCTTCGACTTATCGTCCGCTGCCTCTTTAGCGTCTTTCGCCTTCTCTTTACCATCTTCTTTAGTAGCTTTGGCATCTTTCGCTTTATCTTTTGCCTTCTCTGCCGCTTTTTCTTTAGTTTTTTCCTTTAGCGTTTCTTTCGCTTCTTTGGCCTTATTTTTTTCGGCATCTTTAGCGTCTTTCGCTCTTTCACGATTAATAGCCTGCAGCTTTTTAATCTCGTCACGCAAACTTTCCAGCTCTACTTTGGTAACAACGCCCAAACTCTCCGCAATCATCGCCTTAAGACTCTCACTCTTCTCTTGGACGACACCTAAAGTTTTAAGTCCTAGCTCTAGCGCTGTTTGTGCTTGATCGGAGCTCAATATCTTTTGCGCTTGTTCAGACTCTAGGATCTTCATCCCCTGCGTCATTACTTTATCCATAATAGTTGCTAACGTTTTATTCATAACACCTCCAAATTCTGAGACTTAACTTCGACAAGCCCAAAGCCCGTCCACAAGCATAAAATACCATGATGCATGGCGTTATGGCAAGGAATTAGCAATTTTACGCACTCGAAACTATTCGCTTTATGCCCCAACAGTAAGCATATCTCCCCAACGTTGTGCACTCATCAGAGCTAGCTTAAGCTTCTTAGTACTTACTGAAAGTCGATATCCTGTGCATTATACAAGTTCTTCATAATTTCATCAAAATAATCCGGCAAATATCTTGTCCAAACTTTTATAGGAATCTCGCTTAACTTTTTATCGGGAAACGACGAAAAAGCGAATATATATTGTACTAGGTATTCAATATTACGAGCAAGATGGCTATTATACTCTTGTCGCTGTCGTTGATCCGAAATGCGATCTTCATGCATTGATTTGCCAATTTCACTTTCAAGTATATCTTCAAAACTCGAATATATTATTTCGACAAATACATCATCTTCACCAGAGTATACAAAACTTTCAAAATCCTTCTGTGCATCCCCCAACCAAATCCCTTTCGCACGCATACGTTCGATAAGCGTTGTTTCTAACGGGGTTGCACATATTAAATCCTTATTTGGACGCGCACGTATAATAAGGTTTGTTGCATTATAATGCTTAGCATTGTGTTCTTCTTTTTCGATAATTTCACACTGTGTACGACTTTCGATATATTCAATAAGTCTATCTTCATCGCCTCGTTCTATAAAAACTTTAACCCCCGCGACATCATTAATAGGCGGCGCCGAAACCTTTGGAAACGTAATTCCCTCCCGCAGATCCTCAATAATTCTTTGCTCGGCACGCTCAAACTCACGCGTCATCTCCGCCGCACTACTCACAAGCTGCGAGCGAGGAATCCCAAACTGCTTTGCGCGAATATCCGCATACGCCTGCGCTCGCATCTTAATGGCATCAAAAATCATATCAATAATGCGCCGCGCCGACTTCTCCGCCAAGCGCCGAGCACGCTTCATACGACTCGTACCCACCAACCTGTGCTCCACCCCCCTACCCGCGAAATACAACTTCCCATGTATCGGCGTCTCCAAATAATAACGCTCACGATGCGCCACATACGCCCGAATCAACTCATCTACATGTTCATTATGGTAATGCGGATAACTCACTAACGCGTCCTTGAGCTCGGCTTTCGTATAAATTGCCACCTCACGCGCATCGCTTTGAGCCAAAGCACTAAAAAGTTGTCGCGACCACAAGTTCAAATACCGCGAAACATACACATTATTGAGCAAAATCAGCTTAGTCACATACTCTGGGTCGCTCTCCCGCACCTTCCCATGAAACCAACGCCAAAAAAGGTCCTCAACTTCTTTGCGATGTATAAATCCGCCAATTGTTATCATTTATTACAACAACCCTATTACATCTCCCTTCTCTGGTGGGGGGCTACTGCCCCCCTCGCCTGAGCTACACTCAAAAATCGATCCTATCCGCAAAATCTTTTGCCGCGTTCTCGCTAAACGCTCGACCACGGCAAAAGATGCGGATATGTCGATTTTTTTCGTGGGATCTCAGGCTACCCCCCAAAGATTACGGGAATACAACGTCTTTAACCCATAAAACAAAAGCTCGCACTCGCGAAAAAGCGAAATACTAACGCTAGACTCTTAAACCATAGCTTGCAGGCAAAGCCTACTTGCTTATGGCAAACTAATGCTCAACACACGCGATGTCTAGACTTTCTTAAGATTAAACTCAAGGTGTAGACGCCTAGTACGAATAGTTGGGGGGTAGCGCAAGATCACCCGAAGGAGCGGTGCCTGAGCGCATTTTATGCTTTGGATGCGCGGTTTGAGCGCATACAAAGCATAAAATCACGCGCGAAGCCACCGATCATGAGGGAAGCTTGCGCGTAGGGGGGATAAAGTCCCCCCACCAAAGTAAAAACTTAAATATCGAATGAATCACAGCTTCCCAAAACAAGTTCCTCATTGACAAGCGTCAACTCGTAACACTTCATTTTAAGCCTAGCGCAAGGCGCGGCGAATTTTGGAATCAAGTTTCGTTAAGCGCTCGAGCTGCACTTCGATTTGACGCATGTGTTTGGGTTCGTCGCAGTAGTCGGCAAGTCCGCTGAGCGCTTGTATACTGATAGAAAGCGCTTCGATGGGGTCGTGATTGAGTTCGAACCAAAAAACCTCGTCTGCGGCGGCGAGCGTGAGCCAACCTGGATTGAGGCGTTGGGGAGCCACGATGCAACTGAGCAAGCGCGGGAGATGCTTGAATATGGTAGTAGCGTTCCGCGGCGCTTCTAAGCTCGCACCAAGCGGAATGCTCCCGCTATCTTCGGGTTTTGCGCTAGGAAGTGGCAGATTCTGAATAAGCGATATGACGTTGTGCAGCGAGTTGTTTCGAATAATCGCGTATTTAAGTGAATCATCGCGCAGGCTAGCCCGCATCTTGCGCATATCCTTCGGAATATCTTCGAGTTTGCAGTTTCGCAAACGATGCGCAGCACTCAACGGTATTAGCGCTTGCGGCAGCCCTTTTGCTGTGCTTACGCAGCTAAAAGTCTCGCCACATAGGCTGATCGATTTTGCTGGCACGGAGCGCGCTTTATCTTCGCGCTGTTCATATTGAGGAGCCAATTTTGCAGCTAGGCGCTCAAGGCGACGCTGCTTTTTGTTCCTTGCGTCAAAGCGCTGCTCGCGCCTTTGCTCTTGCGAGTCCAGTGAAATGCCACGCTCCTTTAACCACGACGATCTCAGCGTTGAAGCTTGCTGGGCATAGGTTCGCGTCGATTGCACAAATTCAATAGCCATAATGAGTCTTGGCTTAATATCGAATAGCGCCGAGGAGGGATGTAGGCTTATATACTCACCCGTAGAACTAAGGTAAGTATTAGCTTTTCGCTGCAAATACTGCGCTCCATACGATACTAAAAACACGCGAATAACGTCGTTTTCATCCTCGCAAGTTCCAGCCTGAAAGCCCATGCTTTCCGAAATCTCCATAAGCTGCTGCGCCGACTTTAAAATAAAAGCCATAATATCGGGGTCTAAATAAAATTTTCTACAAAAGACCTCGCGCTCTTCACTTTGAATATACTTTCGAATGCTTTGTATGGCAGTGATCAAATCGCCCTTGGCGCTAGCTAGTCGCGCATGCGCGCGTCTTGCTTGAATTTCCTTCCCTGGCGGGAACATAAACGGAGATTTTACCGACAAGTACGCGCTGGCAAAAATGACTTCCTCAAGCACATTGGGAAAGCGCAACCCCGCCTCCACAACTGCGCGCGCTAGCTTGGGTAACAACGGATAGGGCGTCATCTTCTCGCCGATCGGCGTAAGGTAGTTCCTCTCATCAATGGCGTCCATTTTGCGTAAGGCATGCAGCGCATCGTTAATAGCCCGTAGCGGTGGCTTCGTAGGTAGCGGGAAATTTTCAACATCATGAATGCCAAGGTCAATGAGGCGCAATAATACTTCGCTCAAATCCAAGCGCGTGATCTCCTCATCCGTAAAATCTGGCCTCTTATCAAGGCTCTCCTCGGCATACAGACGTATCGCCAGCCCAGGCGCAGTTCTCCCCGCTCGCCCAGCACGCTGAGCCATCGACGCCTTCGAGATAGGCTCCTCTTTAAGCGTCATGATATTGGTCATATTATTAAAGCGCGGTATTTTAGCAATGCCGCTATCGATAACAAAGCGCACGTCGGGTATGGTGATGGAAGTTTCCGCGATGTTGGTGGCTAGGACAACTTTGCGATAGCCACTGCGTTGCTCAAAAACTTTCTCTTGCTCTTCACGCGGAAGCTGGCCGTAGAGCGGCATAATCCAGAGATCCCGAAAACGAGAATCTGTTCTAGCACTTTGCTCAAGCAACTTGACGCAGTCCATAATAGCCGCTTGTCCGGGTAAAAACGCTAAAATATGACCTTCCCCACCACTTTGGTGAATACGCTTAACTTCCGAAACGAGTGTTTCGGGCATCGCACGCCTCTCACCGCGTGGTACTGCTTTATAGCGAAATTCCACAGGGTAGGTTCGTGATTTAATTGAGATCAAAGGAACCTGGGGACGACTTGGGCTAGCAAAAAAGTTCTGGAATTGTTCTGCCTTGATCGTAGCAGAGCTAATAATAACGCGCAAATCCGCGCGCTTATCGAGTGCTAAACGCAGCAAGCCAAGCGCCAAGTCGATATTTAAACTTCGCTCATGCGCCTCATCTATAATGATGACCTTGTAGTTGCTGTAAAGATGGTCGCTGCGCGATTCCTGAAGTAAAATCCCATCGGTCATCACCTTAACTAGAGTGTTTTCGCTCGTTTTATCGTCAAAGCGAATGGCGTACCCCACCTCTTCTCCTAGTTCGACGCCGATTTCTTTGGCTATGCGCATAGCCACGCTTACCGCCGCAATTCGGCGCGGTTGCGTCAAAGCGATGCGCCCTGTGAGCTTTGGATTTCTAAGCAAAATTCGGGGTAACTGCGTTGTTTTGCCACAACCCGTTGGCCCCTCTACGACAATGACTTGGTGTTTTTCAAGCGCATCGTTGATCTCTGCTTGATGTTTATAAATAGGAAGTTCAGTGATGTCCGCCATTCGTTTTCCATATAGCATTGAGCATTGTCCCGGCGAGGTCAAAAAACTAGCCTCGAACATTTAGCGCTCAAAACATGCAGCACTCGCCAGAAAGCAGCGCCCTTGCAAAGCGCAGCATACACAGCTATGCACCGCAAAAGAAATCTTTGCAAGCTTACGTTTGCATTTGGACGGCTAGAGAAGGATAATGATGGCTATGGGGGAGGAACAAAGAGAAAAGACAGACCTTAGATTTCGCTTAAGGATGCTCTGTTTTATTGGGGCTAGCGCCCCAAACCCCGTCTAAGGGCTATCGCTCTTAGAACCCGCTTTTTTCTTTGCCATTTTGCGCGTCTTCGTCGTCAGCGGTCTCGCTCAGCTCAGTCACGACCCTTTTTTCTTTGCCATTTTGCGCGTCTTCGTCGTCAGCGGTCTCGCTCAGCTCAGTCACGACCTTGAGGTCGTTCCTTCGCTTCGCTCCTTGCTTCCTAGAATCCGCATCAAAATGACAAAGAAAAATTGTTTTTTGTTTTCTTATTTTCGAGACCTTTGCACGGCTAGAAATAGTGAATTTAATTTTACAAATCCGATACAGTTTTAAACAAAATGAGACATTTTGTAGAGAAATATAAGCTAAAAAATACTAATAAAATAAGGCAAAGTGAAGATACAATAACATTTTATTCGAAAGACGCTTAATGGATTGCTTTCTTTGGAAAAGGGGGTACGGGGGGAGAAACATCTTTTCTTTGCACAAAGAAACAGGTTTCCCCCTGTGCAAAGCTCTCAAAAACAAATAATATAAACATGCGAATGATGGAGAGTTTTCCTAAATTCTCTAGCTTTTCAACAAGCAAGAACCATTCGCTTACAAAATCTCAAACGGGAACCGTTTTACATTAGTGCAAACTTGACTTAGGACGCTACAAAATGGCAGCAAGATTCATCGCAATTGCAGGTAACATTGGGGCTGGAAAGTCCACGATGGTTCGCTTCTTATCGAAGCGCTTTGCGCTCAATCCACTCTACGAACCAGTCGACGACAATCCCTATATCAACGACTTTTATGAAGACATGAATCGTTGGGCCTTCTCATCCCAAATCTTCTACCTCTCAAGAAAGTTTGCCCTACACCTCGAAGCGCAGAAATCCAATGAACGCGTAGTCTTGGATCGCTCCGTATATGAAGATGCCGAAATATTCGTCGAGAGTCTACATAAACGAAAAGTTCTCAACACAAGAGACTACAACACTTACATGGATCTTTACGCGACGATACGTCAAGAGCTTCAACCACCCGATCTTATGATCTACCTGCGATGTTCTGTACGTGGCGTGCGACGCCGTATCCGTGAACGAGGGCGTAAATCCGAACTTGAAATTCCCCTTAGCTATATCCAAAGACTGCATAAATCCTATGAATCATGGTTCGACGCATACGAACTTGGCCCAAAGGCGATTATTGAAACTGAAAAAAAAGATTACATGCGTGACATCATTCACCGCGTCGATATTTTTGAGCAGATCGAAAATTTACTGCGATAATGACGGCGAATTTCAGTTGACATCTCGAATTGTTTAAGCTATGCATAGTCTTGCTACGGCGACGTGGCCGAGAGGATAGGCAGAGGACTGCAAATCCTTGTACAGCGGTTCGAATCCGTTCGTCGCCTTAAGCCTAAAAAAGCCGACTTTTAAAGTCGGCTTTTTTGATTTTATGCTCGCACTATGGCGAACTGGCGCTTTTTTTCTTCGCAACTTCGACATTTCGCTTTCGCGAAACAAAGTAGCTTGCCCAAGCCAAATCTCGCAGCGCAGCAAGCACTAACGCATACGCGCAAAACCGAGGGCTCACTTAAGGACGCTCTGATCAATTTCACCACAGGTTTGACGTGAACCACAAAAAGCGTCCACTCAAAAAACCAAAGCTACGCATCGCTGTAAATCGCGAAGGATACCTCCTTATTTTTGCGCTTATCGTTCTAGCCTTTGCGGCGATCTACTCGGGAAACAACGGGCTAGCACTGCTGATATCTCTACTATTAGCATTCTTCGTTTACGGTATTCGCCTCTCTAGGCAAAATATCCGAGGCCTACATCTAGAGCGGCTGTTGCAAGGTGAATTTTACGCTAAACAAGAGCAGCGGATTAAAATCATGGTGCAAAATTTAAGCGAAGAAAGAAAATACGCACTACATCTCTATGAGTGTTTCGAGCAAGGCCAAGACATCGGACCTATGATTATCGACGAACTCGCCTCCAAGGAAAAACTAATCATCTACTACGACTGCGTCTTTCAACGACGCGGCAAACTGAGTTTTAGCAAAATCAAAATCCAAAGTCGCTTTCCGACAAACTTCTTCGAACTGAGGCTAGCACTTGATTGCGCAGATAACTACATCGTTTACCCGCATATCATACCGTGGCAACACGATGCAATAAAGAACGACAATATGCAGCCAAACCAAAATGCTCGCCCGCAGAAGGTGGACGAACGCATGAGACGCTGGCACGCAGGAAACAGCATGGCACGCATTTTGTGGAAAATCAGTGCAAAACGCGGTCAGTATGTTGAGCGTCAAATCATACGCCACCCAAGAACTAAAAGCTACAGAATCCACATTCTCCCTCAATCGGCTTTTAAAGACGAAGAAGCCTACGAGGAGAGTATCTCCAAAGCTGCATCGATCGCGGTGCACAAGCTAAACCAAGGTTACAGTACTTCCCTATGGCTTGGTGAATGCTTAGTGCCAGAGGGCAGGGGGACGGCGCAAAAATATAAAATACTTAAAACTTTGGCATTAATTTAAACCATCAACGAAATAGTTACACGTAAACCATTGACATAGGCTAATTTTATTCTACAACATAAGTATAGCCTGCCACTTTACAGAACAAACAAGTACTTGCATACCTACGCATACTCTGTTATAATGATGCGCGCGCGATCTGTTTGCGCTGGCGAAGGGAGGAGTAACTGTAATGGCAATATTGGATTCATCGTTAAGCGATTCATTAAGCAAATTATCACAAAGCGATAACTTAGCTATCGAAGGCGAAGTGGCAGAGGTTGCGCGCGTAAAAAAAGCGCGTGCAAAACTTACGGAGCAAGCACGCAGTCGAGGTGACGACGCAGGAAACCTACTCAACAACTTACTAAGCGACGCAGCAGCCGAAGCACAGGCGCGGCTTGAAGAGAAGGAGCGGAAACGCAAAGAAGCCGAAGAGCTAGAAAAAGCTAAAAAGGAAGCTGCGCTCGAAAAGAAACGCCTTGAGGCGCAAGAGAAGCTAGAGCTAGAAAAGAAGCGACTCGAAGAGAAAGAGCAAAGGCGCAAGCAAATGCTAGCCGATCTCGAAAAAAAGCGCAGACTTGAAGCGGGCGAAGTCGATGAAGAGGAAGAGGAGCGAAAGCGTTTAGAGGCTCAAGAAGCTGCACGTATACAAGCTGAAAAAGAAGCTGCAGAACGCGCTGAGTGGGAACGTACGCAGGAGAAAATTCGAGAAAACGAAGAGCGAATTGCTGCACTTGCACCTAAGCCTGTCGATCCCAAAATCGCGGCGGCTAAAAAGCGTAATAAGCTCATTATACAAATTGCCTCAGCTGCACTTGTGGTTTTTGGTCTAGCTGGCGGCATCACGTATTATCAACTTACCAAAAAAGCCCCCGATTTCTTTGTGCTACAGTCGGACTACCCCACAGCAACCATCGCTCTTACAGCCATACAGCCTGTCGAAATTGCAGAAATGTCCTTAAACACCGTAAAACAAAGCGCTGACCCCGTCGCCGGCAGCTCGCGTGGCCGAAGCAAAGCACCCACCGATCGCTGGGGCATCGGCTCGACCGCTTCCGATATTCTCGATAGAGGCGGAAACAAGATCGTTAAATAGTCTTAACGCTATATTTAAGTTATTCATCAAATCGGGTAGGAGGCTACCCATTATTTGAGTAGCCGTCCTCCCACACACCGTACGTACGGTTCCGTATACGGCGGTTCCCTTTACAATGTACTTATAACGCTGTAGCGCTTTGAAAGATATGTGAAACCTACCCTTTCTAACTTGTCGTT
>JBBAEA010000089.1:0-14979 GCA_041656175.1 Bradymonadales bacterium
CCCCCCGTACCCCCCTCCCCTTCAATCGCGACATGGATGTCAGCGATTGGTCGCGGCTGAGGCCGCGCGCGAAGCGGCCACAGCCTGGACGGCTGTGGCACTAAGAAAGCACTCTTTTAAGCACTTTTCGAATAAAATGTCATTCCATCTTCACCTTGCCTTATATTATTAGCATTTTTAGCTTATATTTCTCTACAAAATGTCTCATTTTGTTTAAAACTGTATCGGATTTGTAAAATTAAATTCACTATTTCTAGCCGTGCAAAGGTCTCGCCAATATATAAAAACATTTCGAGAAATTTTGATGTATTGGGGCTACATCCCAAATCCTTGTGTTCTTAGAACCTGTTTTGTGTGTAACGCATAAACTTTTTAAACTTAATAATAAACATTCTTCTTCGCTATATTAAACAACAACATGTTAATAACAACATATTAATAACAACATATTAATAACAACATATTAATAACAACATATTAATAACAACATATTAATAACAACATATTAACAATAATATATTAATAACAACATGTTAATAACAACATGTTAATAACAACATGTTAATAACAACATATTAACAACAACATGTTAACAACAACATATTAATAACAACATATTAATAACAACATATTAATAACGATATATTAATAACAACATATTAACAATTAATGTATATCCTTCATAGTTATGAATATATAAGTCAAACTATATACAAAGGCATGTTCTTTTAATGCAACTATAATTATAGTTTACACAATACAATTTAATCCCATTCTCCAATTTTAAACTCATGTAAATATTTCGCGAAATCTTTAATAATATATTTTTCTAAGGCTAAGGCAATTTTAGAACTCGGGCTGTGTTCCAAAAGTATCATAAGCACGCCATAAATAGGATCCTCTAAAGCGGTAGAGAAGAGCAAAAAGTTGGGAAGTATGGTTTTATCATCCAAAAAGTTTGAGCTGAGTATAATTCTACTTTGCTGCTCGCCGTCGACACACTTTTTGAGCTTAAAAAGTGGAATCCTAAGCATCAAGCACTCCAAAGAATGTTCGTCCACGCGTTTGACTTGCAAAATCTTGTTGAGCCTACGCGGGAGCCAAGCCATCAGCAGATCAGCGATCTGTTCCACACTGCGGTTAGGGTTGTACAACAAACGCTGAACAACACAGCGCGTAAACTGCGTATCGGAAACAAGGGTTTTAGGCTTATACAATGGCTCTTTCGTTTGCATCCCCTTCTTATAACTTTTGGCTAACGCCTTGATTTGCTTGCTTAATTCGTCTCTGGATGAACTCCCATCAGAGCGCTCTGATGTGTGAATTTTTAGTGTTTCTTCAAATACTTTCCTCGCCTCATCTTTGATAACACTAAGCCCAAGCCGCTTACTAGTGGCTTTAAACAACGCTAAACTCGGTAGCGCAAAGCCAGAGCCCCTCATCGCTTTTTGCAACTCTTCTAAAAACTCGCTGTATCGCAATACCGCGGCACCAACAAGATTAGTGCGTTTCTTCTCTTTCTTAACAATACCGATCAAAGCCTCGCAAAAGTCATCAAAAGCAAGTGGCTGCGTTAAATTGTAATACTTCTTGTGATCAAAGCGCATCGCAAAAGCCGATGCCAATCTCAAAGCATGCCGCGTGATAGGATCGTATTCGCTTAGTATAGGCGCAACGCGAAGATGATTCAGTCTTAAACCAGAATCGTGAAATAAAAAACTAATTTCACTGTAAACCTTGTATATGGGGCAGCCGTCGGGCAAAACCGATGCATCAAAAAGCCGAGAGACTAAAATGACACGAAGCCCTTCATGCCTTTGAGCTTCACGGATAAATTGTATCGCCTGCATCAACGCGACATCATCAATCTCGCCTTCCCCCGACCTTTGCTCGCTGCGTCCTAGGCAAAAATATATCGCCAGATCTACGCCCGTTAAAGTGTTTTCGGTGTCGCGGCTGCTAACCTGCGAGCCCAAACGCCAGGTGTCTATAAAATCGACATCATAGGCTTCACGACCTAGCCCGATTAACGATATTTGGGGATCTGCCGCTAAGCGTTCACAAAAGCCAAGAACTAAATTGTCTATATGACCTGCAATGGCTACTTTTAACATGGGAAACCTTTCTCGTTGAGTGGCTAAAGCATTTTGACTATAGCACATACATGAATATATTCATACGATGTGGAAGATTTTGCTTAAGGAAGCTCTGATTTAAGGGTGGGGCTCCGCCCCACGCCCCGCTAAGTGCTATCGCCCTTAAAACCCTTCCTCTGTGTAACATATTGATTTTATTGGCTTTTATTTAAAAGCTCGCCTGCCTCGCTTTAGCTTCGCTAGCTCTATTTTGATGGTTTTTTGCATAAATCAGAGCCATCTTAAGGAAGCGCAAATCTCCATTAAAGCCAAAAACTGGACGGGGCGTCGCGGGGTGTCCCCGCGGAGGGGGTAGTGGCAAACCCGCGCACGGCGCGGGGTTGACACGTAGGGGGAAACTTCCCCCACAAAAGAAAATAGCAGAAATATCGCATGAATCAGAGTTTTTTTTAATAAAACTAGCGTTGGCACAAGGAACTTAGTTGCCTTTGCCGAGAAATCGCCGCGTATGCATTGTCGCGCGTATGCTTTCATTGTCAATCGCGTTGCCATTCGCTATAGCTATATTTGTGCGGGAGGAGGCAATAAATTTGCGCCTTTTCGCGTTTAATCAGCGGCACTCACGATGTGGAGTGCAAGTGCAAGAGCTTGGCCGGCCCTCACGATAAGCAGGAAATGGGGCGTCTGGGGCTTTTGGCAATTGAGCCTAAATGGACTTTTTTCGACGCAATGTTAGGCGCTAATATAGCATTTGTTGTATGTTGTTTAGCACGCGACTTATCTTTGGAGTTTTCATGAGAAGCTATTCCCATTGGCAGCAAATTTTCTTCTTTACTCTTTTTTGTTTCTTCGTTCCCAGCTTAAGCCTCGCGCAAGAGCCCGACGCTAGCCCTGAATCAGCAGCCAATGTTGACGAGAAGGCCGATCCTACGGATCATATTGTCAAACACATTGACGCCATGGCCAATATCGTTGCCGACAACATGAATAACCCTACGATGCTATCGCAGCTCTTTAAGGCTTACATCGACAATAACCGCAAAGATATGCGCAGTGCGTCCAAGGCTTTTGAGAACAAGTTCAAGAAGCTCAAAGCAGATGAAGCGGAAGTTTACCGCGAAACCTTGCAGCGAAAAATGGAACCCGCGCTAGAGCGTTTGATGACGCTGCTCCTACAGTTTGAAGATAAGTACCCGCAAGAAGCAAAGGCGCTAGACTCCATGCTAAAGGTCGACGTCTAGGCTCTTCAATGAACGACTCTGCACAAAGCGGCGCTGCCCTAAAAGCGCTTAAAGACAACATTGCAAAGGTCATTATTGGCCAAGATGATGCGATTGACTTAGCGATTATCTGCCTTTTGGCTGATGGACACTTGCTCATAGAAGATATCCCAGGTGTTGGGAAAACAACACTTGCCAAAGCCTTTGCAAACTCTATCGCTCTGCCCATTACGCGTATTCAATTCACCGCCGATATGCTCCCTTCCGATATTATCGGTATTTCTGTCTTCGATAAGGAAGAAAACGCGTTTAAATTTCACAAAGGGCCGATATTTACTAATATAGTTCTAGCGGATGAAATTAACCGTGCAGAACCTCGGGCGCAGTCCGCGCTACTCGAGGTCATGGTCGAGAGACAAATCTCTGTGGATGCCAGGATTTATAAACTCACTCGCCCCTTTATGGTGATCGCTACCCAAAATCCGCTCGACTATTCCGGAACCTACCCCCTACCAGATAGCCAGCGAGATCGTTTCTTGTTTTGTATTTCGCTGGGCTATCCTAGCCAGGATGCTGAGCGCAAAATTCTACTCTCTCAGCAACGCGAAAAACTCGTCGATAGCTTAGAACCCGTGCTCAATGCTGAACAATTTGAGCACTTTGCCGAACTCGTCGATGCCGTACACGTCGATTCGAGCATTCTGGACTATATCTTGGATATCGCCGCGCAGAGTAGGCAGAGTTCACTCTTTAAACTTGGCATATCGACGCGCGCTTGCATCGATTGGCTGCGCGCAGCAAAGGCTCGCGCCGTTTATCTTGGAAGAGATTTTGTACTCCCCGATGACGTTCGCAATTTAGCCCCGCATGCCCTTGCGCACCGCGTCCACCCCTCCGGACAAAGCACAAAATCAGCCAAAGCACTACTGCACGATATTTTGCAAAACAGCCCTATGCCAATCTAAGAGCTGTTTAACTAAAAAGATTCCGATAGCGCTTTTGCGACGCGTAGCCCATCTATGGCACTACTCGTTATCCCACCAGCGAAGCCCGAGCACTCGCCTGCGCAATATAGCCCTGCAATTCCTTTAACACCAAGCCACTCATTGCGCACAACTTGTATGGGGCTTGAACTTCGCGTTTCGACGCCGACGATGACGGCGTCTTCGCAAATGAACCCACGCATACTTTTGTTGAACTGCAAAAACGCATCGCGTATGGCTTCATTAATGTGGGCTGGCAAAATAGTGTTTAAATCATCACTAAAGATTCCCGGCAAATACGTGCTTTTAGCCAGACAGGCGCTGGTCTTTTGCCCGAGATAATCCACGAGTTTTTGCGCAGGCGCGAAGTTTGGGGAAGGAGAGTTTTTGGCGGCTAACTGCTCTATTTTGCGAATATAATCAAAGCCGCCTAAGGGGCTTTGAGCGAATTTTTTGGCTTTGAGTTGCGCCAAAATAGCAGCATTTGCGTAGTTCCCCGCGCGTCCCCTTGAGCTCATACCGTTAACGACTGCGGTGTTTGGCAACGTCATGGAGGGCACTATGCTGCCGCCTGGGCACATACAAAAGGAGTAAACCCCCAATCCCGATCGGCTTTTGTGCTTTAGACTGTACTCCGCAGCGGGTAAGCGCGAGTCTTTGGCATACTTTCCGTACTGTATTAGATTTATGAGCGCTTGCGGATGCTCGACCCTAAAACCAATGGCTAGGTCTTTGGGAACGATTTCTGCGCCATGGCGATGAATGCACCTTAAAAGTGTATCGTCCGAGTGACCAACGGCCAAAATAACGCGCTTAAAGGCAATGCGCTCTTTCTGCACAACTAGGCCGCGGCAAACTCCAGCCTCTACCCAAAGCGCATCCACGCGTGTATTAAAATGATAACGGCAATGCAGAGATTCAAGGTAGGCGCGAAGGCGAGGCAGTATGCGCCCTAAATAATCCGTACCGATATGCGCGGCGTTTTCGTATAAAATATCGTTTGGTGCTCCAAAATCTACAAAACGTGAGAGTATATAAGGTATATACACGGATTTTGTTCGCGTCTTTAGCTTCCCATCCGAAAAAGTCCCTGCTCCCCCCTCGCCGTAGCAGATGTTGCTTTCTTCATTCAATTGCCCCTTGCGCATGAGCGTGGCCAGATCGCGTGCGCGCTCCCTAAAAGCAGCCCCGCGTTCGAAAATTTCGACTTCGTAGTTAGCCTCCGCAAGCGCTAGCGCTGCAAAGAGGGCGCTGGGACCGCTACCAATAATGGCGACCTTCTCGCGCCTTGGCGTAATATCGGGCTTCGCTATTTCGCGACTCACAACGCGGCATTGGGCTAAGTTCGAGCTTCTTGAAGCCTTCTCGTCCAGCCACAAGTCGAGCACCACACAATACTTGGGGAGCTTATTTCGTATATCAAGGCTCTTTTTTACGATCGCGTAATCATAAAACAGCTCTTTGGGAAGACGCATCTTCTTGGCAAAAGCGGCGAGGAAGTCTTCGGACTCATCTAAAGTATAGTTCAGTGCTGGACTGCGTAATATCACTGTATTTGTATTTTTTGGCATCTATTTGAACGCTCGCCTGATTTTCCTTTTTTTGGGGGCGTTGCCTAAAAACAGAATAGGTTATTGGGCGTAACTCCGAATCTTAGCCATTACACGCGCATCGTCGCTTGTTAAGGACTTAATTTCATTGTTCGCACCGAGCTGCTCTAGCGCGTTGATGACGGCGAGTTGGAGTTGTGGGGTATTGCGCGCGTAGGCCTTGAGCAGGGCGTTTTTGGAATCTTGCGCTCTTTGCTCGCCGAGAGCTTGTGCCGCAATACTCGCCACGTCGGTGAAGGGATCGGCAAGGGCATTGCGCAACATAGCTTGTGACTGCTCGGATTTGTGTTTTCCTAGAGCGCTAATAGCGGCACCGCGAATGATGAAGTGGGGGTCAGTGGCGAACTTAAGCAATTCCGCCTCGGCCGTTGCGTCGTTGAAATGGGCGAGGCTAAGTATGGCCTCGCTGCGGACGGCGGGATTCTGCGCATCGCGGGCTGTCTTTATGAGTGCGGGTAAAAGTGGTGTATGCGCCATTTGTCCAGCCAGCTTAGCGGCGTGTAGCTGTATGGAAAGATTCGGGCTTTGCATAAAACGCGCTAAATCATCGACAATAGCCATGGCTACGTGTTTTCGCTGCTCAGCGCCATCGCCCTCTAGCTTGTCCATGCGCGCTGGGCTAGCCGTGCTAAGATCTTGAAGCATGTAGAGCAGCGCAGATTCATCGCCAGTTTTAGCCGTATTTTGGGCATGCGCACGTATGGCGTCGATGTTTGCGGCAAAAAACTTCGCGGGTTTGTTGTCGATATCTTTGAGATCCTCGTTCACAAAAGCGTTGAGGAGTGCGACGTAATCAAGGGCGTTGAGGTAAAGACTACGCTCATTATCCTGCATTGAGGTGATAAACGATTTATTATTTTCCCATTGCGTTAAGTTGCGGAATTTTTTTTGCTTTTCTTTTTGTCGAATTAACTTTGCTGCTAAGGGACGCAAGTTTTCATTCATATTTTTGCTCGCCCATAGGGCATCGAGTATGGCTTGCGTGCTTTGTGCTGTATCAAAGCGTGCAGCTGCCCAAAGCGCTACAGGTGCAGCGTTGGGTACGCTTTGGAGTAGCTTTAATATTTGGGGAAGTGCACTTTGCACTTGTTGGTAACCCAAAGCCCAAGCTGCGGCTTGCTTGACAGAGTTGGAGGGGTCGGATTCTAGCATTTGGGCAATGCGCGCAAGCTCATCGCCTTGGCGCCCAAGTCCAATGGCTGCGATTGCGCGTAACGAGTCGATGTTGAGCTGCGAGATTTCGGCTAAATGCGCGGTAGCGGCTGGGCTTTGTATGAGTCCTAGGCCCCAAGTAGCAATTTCGCGGATTCGCCTATCATATCGGGAGGCGGTGTATTTATGGAGTACATCGATAGCGCTCGGTAGCTGACTAAAAGCGATGGCGAGCATGGCTTCGATTTGTATGCGCCTATCGTTTTGTTGCATAAAGCGCTCCAGTACGGGCACGGCGTTAGAGATCGACAAGTAGGGTAGTATTCGCATTGCCAAGCCGCGATGCGTAAGATTATCGCTTTGTAGTGCGCTAACAATGGTGTTACTAAAGCGTTGGCCGAGTTCGCGTAAGGCATGTCGCGCCACTGCAGCGCGCGAAGCGTCGCCAGAGCGTAAAGATAAAATATGGGGCTGCGCCTGCGCGTCGCAAAGCCGCAACATCAACAAATCGTAGACCGCCTTTCGAGGCAAGCGCCGCGTCGCGGGGTAGATGTTTTTCTCAAGCAGCTCTAGGCTTTGCCTAAACTCGTGGTAGTCAATGCTGCGCATACCCGCCTTTTGAATGAGCGCTTCATCGTTCGCGTTCATGATAATATTCAGATACTGTTTATCCGCTTCGTCGTACTGGCCGTTCATAGTATATAATGATGCCAGTTGCAAAGCCGTATCAAAGGCGCGGGGGTCGATATTAAGCGCGGTCTCGGCGTAGTAAATTGCCTTATCTTCTTGTTTCGTGCGCTGGTAGAGCTGCGCTAACTTTGCATGTGTGGGTGCATCGTTGGCATTAAGATTTAATGCCGCTAAATACCACTGCTCTGCTTCTAAAACCTCTCCATGTGTGTAGGCGTATTCCGCCAAAGTCAAGATGGCTTCACGTTTTTGCGGCGAATTATTATCGATAACTTCAACTAAAGCTGATTTTATTTTTGCAAAATCACGCTGTTGCGCATAAACATCGGCTAGTGCAAACAACACATCATCATTCTTTGGGCTCGCTGCGTTCATCGCTTCCAGCACTCGTATGGCTCCTTCGGGCTTATTGTCTTGTAAAAAGGCATCCGCCAAGAAAAAGCCTTCTTCGAGCTGTTTGGGATCTTTTTGGAACGCCTCTTCGAATTCTTGCAGCTTCGTCCCCAAAACGCCCTGTGCCTTGTAAATAGCGACAATACGTCGATTAGCTTCGCGTTTTAGAACGAGTTGTGGGCAGCGCCGTGTGATATCCTCCCACTCTGCAAGTGCTAGGCTGTAGTTTCGGGAGCGTTCGTGTAAATCGGCGAGTTGGCGCTTACTCTCGCAGTCATTGGGATTATTCTTAAGGCTTTGGCTATACAGTGCCTTTGCTTGCTCATAGAGCGCGTGTTCCGCGTAAATTCGTCCCAAAACCTCGCGTTTCTCTGCTTGGCTAAGTCGCGTATTCTCGATACGTTTCCAAGTTTTTTGCGCCTCTGACAGACGTCCCTCGAGCGCGTACAGCACGCCCAGTGCTTCGATCGCGTCGATATCGTGCGGAGCCGCTTTTAGGCGCTCCAAATATAGCGCTCTAGCCTCTTCGGTTTTCTGGTACTCCAAGTACTTATCCGCAATCCGAAGTAGCGCGTCGCCATCAGCGCGAAAATCACTCCGCGCCTGCTTTAAGACGCGTAGCGCATCGGCATCGCTTTTTTGCTTAAACAGTTCATCGGCATACTTTAGCCTATACTCGACATTCGTAGGCTGGATCTTGATCAATTCCGCATACGCCTTTCGAAACTCCTTCTCGTTTCCTTGCGCCTGCATCATCGCAATGTACTTTATCCGCGCCTCTGCCGAGCGTGGTTGTGCCGCAATCGCTTTGCGCAGTAAGTCCGCCGCTACATCTCTGTGCCCAAGTTCATCGTTGAGATCTGCGAGCAACAAATACTGATCATAGCTTGGTTTCGTCCACAACTTAGTCAATTCATCCAAAGTTTTGTCCAAACGCCCCATACGCCTGTTAATCTCGACGATTCTGTACGCCACTTCTCGTTGAATCCAATGTTGGGAGGACTGTTTTTTTGCCTCGGCTTGGTAGAGCGCAATCGCTTCATCCTCCTTACCCTGCAACTCTAAAATCTGTCCCCTCTCCAAGCGAATTTGCAAGCGCGCCTGGGCATCGGCACCAGCGAGTTTTTCAGCCTCTTCGAGCTGCCCAAGCGCCTCGTCGTAGAGCTTGTTTTCAACGTATAGCTGCGCCAATTCTTTTCGTAAAAACAAGGACTTAGGCTCAAGCGCAATGAGCTGAGAAAAATAAGCTTGCGCCTGCTGCATCTGTCTGCGGTGCAGCGCCATGCTCGCCAAAGCCCTCAAAATCCGTTCTTTTTGCGCCTTATCCTTGCTCATCGTAAGGGCTTTCGCGTAGCTCTGCTCCGCACTTTGTAAATCCTTGCTCTCCTCTTCGGCGGCGCCGATGGATTCATAAACCAAGGCATTCTCTTGAATTTTTGCTGCTTCTCGGTACGAGTCCAGCGCCTGTGCCGTGTTGTTGCCGTACTTATGGATGTGTCCTAAAATCATTCGCAAATTGAAATTCTTGGGGCTTTTCGCCACCTTTTGCTCATAATTTTGCTTCAACGCATCGTATTCGGCCCCCTTTCCTACAGCTTTCATCATCTGCATAAATGCGTATGATTCTTGAGGCGAACGGTCTACAAGCTGTTGATATCGTTCAATTTTTCGCTGTTCATACTGTGGGTCATCGGCTAGCCAGTCATCTTGTGCAGAGGCAAAATTTGCTATCCCTACTACAAAGAAAGCGAATAAAAACAATATGCTACGTTTGGCTAAAGTATGGATTAACATTTTACAGATTTCTAGCTTTCCTTATATTTTTGCTGGAAGCTTTGCGCCAAGGCAGCTGCAAAGTCCTGTTTCGCCAAAAACTGGACGGGGCGTCACGGGGTGTCCCCGTGGAGGGGGTAGACGCAAACCCAAGCGTAGCGAGGGGTTGCGGCGGAGGGGGAGACTTCCCCCACCAAAGTAAAACTTAAAAACTGCCAAATATACGACTTTTCGCTTAGCCTAAGTTTTGCGCCCCCGCACGCGAGTTAGCTCGCCACACTGCTCTACGAGACGCCTACGACGTTCAATTTCGACATTTGTGATGAAACGAAAACGAACCCGCGCGAACTCTAAATACAAAGTTTTTGTAAATACTCACGCAGCTGCTCAGCTTCTTCGTATGTGGCAAAAATCCTAAGCAATACCCTCGTCTCCTCTCCGACTTTGACGCAAATACGTTTAGATCCAAAAAGAAATGAGGGTTCTACATAAATTTTTGAAATATCTCGGAATTTCGTTTGGCGAGCACGATTGTTTTTACCCGCATGAATGGATCGCGCCTTTTGGTCGATGTAGCAAGCAGAGCTCTCTATAATGCTAACCACAAAAGCGATCAGGCCGATAATCACTAATATGACAAGTAAATAAATGCCAAAACCCTTTAGAATCTTAGAACCTCGTTGCGAGTAATCGAAGATGAAGTCAGGTACGTAGAGAAACAGCATCACCAGCAAAGATAAGATAATGGCTTTGGCAAAATTCGCCTGAGCTCCCAAGATAACGTTGCGCAAGCTTGGAGCCAATAAAACTGAATGGCTAGTCTCTTGGATGCGCAGCGATTTTATTTGTATTGAGCTAGCACTACGCATTACTCGTCATCATCAAAGTCGTCGTCAAAGTCATCGTCAAAGTCGTAGTCGTCATCAAAGTCATCGTCGAAATCATCATCTTCGTCTTCGTCATCTTCGTCGTCAAAGTCGTCATCAAAGTCATCATCAAAGTCGTCGTCTGCAAAGTCATCATCAAAATCTAGATCGTCATCGAAATCATCATCGAAATCATCATCAACGTCTTTGGGTGCTGTAATCAGCTGTTCTAAAAGGGCGAAAAACTCATGTTTTTCTAAGCCTGCCGTAGCTATGGTAACGGATTCTAGCGCTTGTGTATCGTTAAACAAGCCCTTAGATGAAACGCATAAAGAAGAGCGTGGGTTAAAATCGACCATTGCCAATACCTCTAAAAACCGTGGATCAGATCCAGTTGTGCGTATATGCTTGAGTAGCTGCGGCGCTAAAGGCGCCACGGCAACCATAGGGAAGATACGCAGAAGTGAAGAGCTAAGCAAGCAAATACTACTCAAAAATGAAGTCTGCCTACAGCTCGTTTCACGTTTTGAGCTTGCGGGCATACGATTTTTGTATAGCGGCGCTAGTTTTATTATTTTCTCAATGCTAAACCATCGAAACGCCCGCGTGTGCGGGAGTTTGAGTTTGAAGAATGTGCAAAGTCCCAAGCTCTAAGTGTCGTAGCTGGCATGGGACAAGGGAGATGAGTTTTGAACGAAAAGATCTGTTTTAGCCAAGAGCGCACGATGCTGCGCACTGTTTTAAACTGCTCTAAATCTCAAAGAAAAGATCCACATTGGGAATACCTAAGTATTGACGCGACAAGTTTTCGCGAGGCTTTAAACGAAATTGGCTGCGCAGATAGCGAATATATCGACGAATTTACGCAAAATATCCAAGTTTGCCTCCTTCGTACAGATCCTTTGACGCTTCGCATCAAAGGATTTGAGAGACAATTTTCTCGCCAAAATATCGCCGAAGCCATTGGACCTGTTGGCTCTCAATTCTTCCCCACTCGCCAGAAGGCGCTGCGCTGCGCTTTTGAGGCGGCGCGTGAAATATCTTATTTCGCTTATGGCAATTGGAGTGAGCAATTCCTAGATGATCCAGTCGCAAAACTCTGTTCGCTGCAAAACGCCGAACGAAAGCACAGCCCACAAGCCACCATATTGCGCGATTTACGTGAGGGGCACGAAACTGACCGCACAATGCTCGAAGTTTTGCAGAAAGATCGCTATTTTGTTCGCGATACTGAAAGTATATCTGATTTTATTAGCTTTCAGCATGCGCTACGCAGTATGCCGCTGGATGGGGCTATGGTCGAAAAGCTCAGCTCATCCTTTAATAAGCGCGCAACTATCGGAATCCGCGACGGCTTGCGCTGGTTTTTAGGCTCAAGGCACCCTTGGTTTAACTGGGAACGCGCCAAGGAACACATCAGCGAAGCCTTTAAGCTACACGGCAAAGAGAACTTCAATACTCCACAAATTGTTTATTTTACATGGGATCTCGACATTCCCGAGGAGGAGCTACAGAAACGATTAGCCTTTAACCAGCGCGTCGCCAAGTCTTTTGCCGAAAACCTACGAAAACGTTTCGCAAAACGCCCAGAGCTATTGGAACTCGATCTACCCACCATTGCCATGTGGGCCTTGGATATACACCATGATTACCCTGATTTTGATCTTGAGAGCGAAGGCGTCCTAGGCGCTAAAACGCATATGTCCTTCCTTAGCCACTCCATCCAAGGACAAGCTAAGCGAGAGATTTTAGGTGAAGATGCAAAAATGCGTAGAAACATCAAAATGGAGGCGCATTTTCAGGCTAACGATCTTATTCGTCGATATTTAAACGACTTAACATCAGACAATCGCATAAAGTTCTTTGAAGTTTTACAAGAAGAGATCGAAAGCTACCAGCAGCGTGGGGGTGTAGTCGTAGAGGAGGGAATACGCGAATTCGATCGCATCCCTTGTAGTTTAGTGGTTTTTCAGGATAGCGGGGAGCCCAAAGTCCAAGAAGGGGAGCGTTTACTCGACAGCTTTAATTTATCCGAAATCACTCAGCTTGAGCACGCTAGCTATATCCGCGCGTACTCCGAAATTTCGGAAAAACTCGTGGTGTTTTTTACTCTTGCGCTACGCCATATGATCGAGACTCAGCACATCCCCGACCTGCGCCCCAAAAATCTACTCAAGGACTTTTTGCTGCTCGGTTTGTGGGGAACGCGTACCGAGAAAATTCGGATACACCTTTACGTACCTGAAGATTCCGATGCCTCAACAACACTCACCAATAAACTCGCTCGCTGCGAAGTGCGTTTCGTGGGATTAGGGCAAATAGAAACAGGAGAGCTGCAAAGCACTCGCGATGCGGGGAGACTAGCGCGTTTTGCCGTTTCACAATTCGCCCCACTCATCGAACCAAGCATACTGCGTGTTTTGGCCACCTTTACCATGGCTTTAGAGGAGTTTCGCAGTGGCAATCGCGCGCAAAACCTCGACGTCTTTTCCGTGACGCGTTACGGCGTCGACATCGCGCGAGAGGCGATGCGCTACGGCGTTAAGGGAAGCCTTACCGATGCGGCCACGCTCTTTGAATTTGCACTCGATAGCAGCTTAGATGGCGTGCAGAGCGGGATCGATAAGCTACAAACTAGAATAGAGAAATGGCGAAAGAATAAGACTAAGGCTGAGGATTAATGTGCGAGGGTAGCCGCAACCCGCGCACAGCGAGGAGTTGCGGCGGAGGAGGAAACTTCTCCCACAAAAAATAGCCTTGAAAATTCTCAATTTAACGACTTTGCGCTTGTCCTGAACAGCACCCACCCCAATGAAGTGGATGAAGTTTGTGAAACTTCGCATTCACGATGATTTATCAAACAAAGTTATCGTGAAAATGTTGTTAATAAGTTGAATTATAGAATCTTCGATGTACAATATTAGCGGAGACTGAGTCCTTTATCGTGGGAGTACAAATGCGTAAATATTTCTCTAATGGCTTCAAGTTATTGGGCGCAGCATCACTGTTTGCGCTTTTTTCTATGGTTTTTTTAACAGCCTGTGAAACTGGAGAGTTACTCGACTATAACCGTATGGAAGAAGCGAAATGTCCACCGCGGGATTCGAGATGCTGCCCAGATGGCAGTGAAAGCTGTGCGGCGAGCGAAGTTTTGGAAGCTGGGCGCTGTTTGGTGCGTAACGATAAAGATTACGCCGCCGCGGGGCGCTGCTTGCGCGACACAATTTGTCGCGTGGTATCGCTCGAGGAAGAAACGATGCTTTTCGAGTGCCGCGAGCAATGCGAGGAAGGGCAAAGTGCTTGCCTCGACAAGGATGGATTGCCAATATGCGTAAACACGAAAAGTGACCTATTCAATTGTGGTGGATGCGTATACGAAGGGCGTGGCAAGACTTGTGAAAGCGGGCTTCGCTGCGTAAACGGGACTTGTACTGTATCGTGCTTGCAAGGTAAGGTTGCTTGTGGAGTAGATTGCATCGACCCACAGAGCGACAATAGGAACTGCGGGGGCTGTGTCATGGATAGAAAAGGCGTAAGCTGCGAGGATGGCTTGCTTTGTAGCCAAGGGAGATGTCAAAGTTCTTGTACGGGTGGGACTGTAGTTTGTGGCGATCGCTGTATAGACCCATATCGCGATAATGAAAACTGCGGGGGTTGCGAAGCAACTGGTGATGGGGTTTTGTGCGAGGAAGGCACGCGCTGTAGCCAAGGAAAATGCGGGAAAACCTGTGGTGGCGATACCATCCCTTGCGGGGATGTGTGTATCAACACAGAAACCGATAGCAGCAATTGCGGCGGCTGCGTAGTTGAGGGAAGCGGCGAGGCTTGTTCACAAGGATTGCGATGCAGCCGAGGGGCTTGCCAAAAAGAGTGCGACAAAGGCACCATTTTGTGTGGAAATATTTGCATCGACCCACTAAGGAATGCGCAAAACTGTGGCGGTTGCGTATCTGAAGGTGAGGGCGTTGTTTGTGATGCGGGTTATACTTGTGATGGCGGTAGCTGCGTAGCGAAGTGCGCTCCAAGCTGCCTTAATGGCGGAACTTGCACTGCTCCGAATACTTGCACATGCACTTCGGGTTGGGAAGGCGCGCAGTGCCAAACGCCAATTTGCTCGCCAGCGTGCGGAAGCAACGCAACTTGCAGTGCACCAAATACTTGCACATGCAATGCGGGTTGGGAAGGCGCGCAGTGCG
>JBBAEA010000090.1:0-14960 GCA_041656175.1 Bradymonadales bacterium
TAGAAATTGTGAATTTAATTTTACAAATCCGATACAGTTTTAAACAAAATGAGACATTTTGTAGAGAAATATAAGCTAAAAATGCTAATAAAATAAGGCGGAGTGAAGGTAGAATGACATTTTATTCGAAAATTGCTTAAAAGAGTGCTTTCTTTGGGGAAGGGGGGGACGGGGGGAAACATCTTTTCTTTGGCACAAAGAAAAGGGTTTCCCCCCGTGCAAAGCTCTCAAAACATTATTTATGCCAATTCGAGCAAAGCTACACACTCAACGTGCGCGGTTTGCGGCAACATGTCGATGGCTTGAATACGCAATGGCCTGTAGCCGTCGTTGCAGAATTTCTTAAGATCATCGGCTAAGCTTTTCGGATTACAGGAGACGTAAAGAATGTGTTTGGGCTTAAGAGCGTTAATTTGCTTATAACTAGGAGGTAGTAGCCCGCGTCTTGGCGGATCGACGATGAGCAAGTAATCATCGAATCTGCGCTTATTCATCAGGTCTTTAAGTACGGCGGCGGCGTCGCCTGCATAAAACTGGGCGTTGCGGATATGGTTTTTTTCCGCGTTTTCTTTGGCGTTTTGTATCGCTTGCTGTTCGATGTCGACGCCAATAGCGGCGTGTCCATGCATCGCAAAGCAAAGCGCGATGGTTCCTGTGCCGCAGTAAAGATCGAGTATCAAAGTGCTGGGCTTTAACACGGGAGCGGCAAAGTCGTGAAGCAGGCAGTATAGGCGCTCCGCTGCCATCGTGTTGGGCTGGAAGAAGGCGCGCGGGAGAATCTCGAACTGCAGTGCGTGATCGGCGTCGGGTAGGTAGAGGCACTCCTCAATAATAGGATTTCCCCAAAGCAGGTGATCGACATAACGTGTGCGGGTTCCTTTTTGAATAATGTGCTGCGTCCAAATAAGGGAAGTGATTTTTATCGCAAGCTCGGATTGTAGTGCCAGTATTTGTTTACTAAACAATGCTATTACATCTTTAGCATCCATCGCGCCATTGAGTGTATTTGGGCGCTCTTCGCCACTAGTCGTTAGAATAAGCATGCATTGTCCCGTGCGCTTAGCCTCGCGTAGGCTCAATAAACGCAAAAAACCTTGGTTTTTGCGAAAAGCGTAGAATTCTAGCCCTAGATTTTGGGCCCATTCTTGCACAGAATGCGAAATCTTAGCCAAATCTTCGTTCATGAGGTAGCACTGCTGTAAATTGACGACCTCGTGCTTAAAGTCATGGGGATGCATGCCTAAGCCAAGCTTATCGCTCCCATCGGGACCAAAGCTAAGTTCCATTTTATTGCGGTAGTGCCACTCATCATCTGCACCAATAGGAGGCTGAAACTCGATCTCACCTAAGCCAACTGATTCGAAAGCGGTTTTTAGCACATTCTGTTTTAGCATAAGCTGATCGGCGTAGTTTATGCCTTGCAGAGAGCAACCGCCGCAGCCAGTGTTGATATCAATCCGCGGTTTTGCATGCTCGCAGCGTTCGGGGGAGCGCCGTATTTTAGCGCTTAGTTTCTCAATGAGTTTCGCCTGCATTTGACTGCCCTGCACACGGCGAAGTTCTGCCATAACGACGTCGCCGGGAACTGCGTTTGGAATCTCAAGGACTACGTTTTTGCCGTCTAGTTCAATAGTGCAAAGCCCCATGCCGCGAGAAGATAGGTCGGTAATTTCGCAGCGGACGTGGCTAAAGAGGTGGGCGCGCAGCCCTTTATCGTATTTTCGTTTTGACATTATATTTTGGGGGAAATAGCACTTAAGTGGCGCAGAAACGTCGCAAACCCGCTGGCTAGGCCATAGCTTGGGAATCGGCGAAGAACGGGGTGGGGGGTAGCGCGGGATCGCCGAGTAAAATGCGCAATGAGCAAATAAAATGCGTTGAATGAGCGATACGAGCGAATACAACGCATTTTATTTTTGCGAATTGCGCATTTTGCGAGGAAGCCCGCGCGTAGGGGGGCAGAAGCCCCCCAGCCAAAGCTCTGGGCTGAATATGTCTCAAAAGCGACGTGTTTGGCTAGGGCGCGGGCGAAGATTCTTGCTTGTTTGGAAAAAGTGTATAGATTGTACGTAAGTGCGCGAGGTTGCGGGTCTTGTGCGCGACTTTACTACCCGTGTGAGGAACTACGATGAGCGAAGAGAAAAAGAAAGATTGCAAATGTGGTTGCGGCGAGGATTGCGTTTGCCAAGAAGAGTGCGAAGAGAAAGCCTGCGGCAAGCACAGCCGTAAGTTTGTGGTGGCGGTTGCGGCGGCGGTTGTCGGTGTCGTGATTGCGACTGTGTTGATTCGCATAATCCGTAAATAGGATTTTTTAGGCGTCATGGCTGGGGGGAAGGCGTGACGCTATTTTTTTGCTTTTTCTTAGGCCAAATTAAGTTATGGAATACGTAATTGAGCGCTTTTCGCATCTTTTTACGCTGCCGCTGACGGAAGAAGTAGCGGTCTTTGCGCTTTTGTTGTTATTGATATTAATCGCTCCGATTGTCACGACGCGTTTGAAGTTGCCCTCGTTATTGGGGCTCATTTTGTTCGGTGTAATTATCGGTCCACACGCGCTCAACATCATACAAAATGACGGTGCGGTAAAGTTATTATCGACCATCGGTTTGTTGTACATCATGTTTATCGCCGCTTTAGAGATGGACATCAACCAATTTAAGGTACACCAAAACCAGAGCATTGTTTACTCGGGACTAGCCATGCTTGGACCAGCGGTAGTGGTGTTTCCCTTGGTGTATTTTGTATATGGGCTGCCTGTTCTTGAAAGCGTCTTGGTGACAACGATGATGGCGACGCACACCTTGGTGGCCTATCCCACGGTAAGCCGCTACGGGGTGGCAAACGATTCTAGCGTAGCCATTACGATAGGGGGAACGATTTTACTCGACACCGTTGTGCTTATCGCTCTAGCCGTGATTTTGGGCATGCATCAAGGGAGCTTAACGGCTGGATTTTGGATGCAGCTTGTCTCCTCGATCTTGCTATTTTTGCTCATCATGTACTTTGGTGTGGGAAAGCTCGGCGAATGGTTTTTTACGAATTTTCATAACGAACGATATTTGCAATACATATTCGTGCTTTTTGCCGTGTTTTTATCGGCGCTTTTAGCGGAGCTCGCGGGGCTAGAAGCCATTGTAGGTGCTTTCGGTGCTGGGCTTGTGCTCAATCGGCTCATACCGCGCTCATCTCCGCTTATGTACAACGTCGAATTCGTCGGTAACGCGATATTTATTCCGTTGTTTTTGATTTCCGTTGGCATGCTCGTCGACTTGAAGGTACTCTTTAGCGGGCCTTATATATTGATCTTAGCCTTTGCTTTATCGGTCGCGGGTATTTTAGGTAAATGGCTTGGCGCGTTCTCTTTACAAAAGTTGTACAAGCTAACGAAAACGCAGCGAGGGCTTATATTTGGGCTATCGACGGCGCGAGTGGCGGCTACCCTTGCGATAGCCATTGTCGGGCACAAGGCTGGTTTAATCAACGATGCGTTTTTGAACGCTGCGATTCTCATCATTTTGGCGACTTGTATTGTAGCGTCCGTCATTACGGAAAGAGCTGCCAAAACGATGGCCGTCGAGAAAGAAACGTCGCTTCCAGGCGAGCAGGATGTTATTGCGGGTGAGGATGAACATATTTTATTGCCCATTGCTAACGTCAATAATATTGGGAAGCTTTTTGATTTTTCACTATTGTTAAAGAGCCCAACATCCGAGAATCCCATCACGATTTTGACGGTTGTTCCCAACGACGAAGAAGCCGAAAAGAATATCGCAACGAACCGTAAAAAGCTGAATGAATACATTAAAACAGCCGGAAGCCCTGAGGCGAATGTCAAAGTTGTTGCGACCATCGACACTTCGGTGCCCGACGGAATTTGCCGAACATCGCGCGAGTATGTTGCCGATTTACTGATTCTTGGTTGGCCAAAACCTGGTATCCTCGAACGCATTATAGGGGAGAAGTGGGCTTGCATCATTAATCAAGTCGACAAGATGATCGTGCTGGCGAGTTTGGAGTCGCCGACTTCGCAGACGCAGAGGTTGGTGTTACTGACAGCACCGATGGCTGAGCTAGAGCACGGTTTTGAAATTTGGGTACAAAAGGTGGTCAAGATTGCGCTGGAGTGGAGTTTGTCCATACACCATTTTGGTGAAGTTTCGACTTCGGATGCGATGCGCGAAGTTATTGAGCGCAACAAACTCAGTGCAAAGCTTGAGAGCAGCGAGTTTAACGAATGGAACGATTTTCTCGTCTTATCGCGTGAAATTAAGGATACCGATCTCATCGTTGTTATCTCGGCACGACGCTCTACCTTGTCGTACTTGCCGCTGTTCGAGAACATGCCTTCAAAACTTGAGAAGTATTTTGCTAAGAACAACAAGCTGATTGTGTTCCCGAAGCAGGCCATTGATAATAGTATTATTAATTCTACTATTGACGTTTAGCTTTATAGGGATGCTCTGAATAATGTGAAAATTGCCAAAAAAGTAGCTAGAGTAAAATAACGAAAGTCAGGCTGGTTTTCAAAATAAAAGTCAATAAAATCAATGCCCTACACACAAATATGAGTTCTAAGGGCGATAGCCCTTTTTTCTTTGCAATTTTGGCCTATTTCGTCGTCGGCTGCGTCGTTTGGCGCGGTCACGACCTCTAGGTCGTTCCCTTGCCGCACTCCTTGCCTCCTAGAACTAGGCTCAAAATTGCAAAGAAAAGCAGTTTTTGTTTTCTTCTTTTCTTCTTTTTTTTACCTTGTTCCTCGCTTCTTATAACTCGGCTCAAAATGGTAAAGAAAAGTATTTTTTCTTTTTTTTCTAGGACTCGGCTTAAACTTGGCAAAAAACTCTTTTAGGGATGCTCTGATTAATGTAAAAATAGTAGGGGGCAGCTTTGAAACCAGCCCTTGCTTAAAATAACGAAAGTCAGGCGAGTTTTCAAAATAAAAGTCAATAAAATCAATATGTTATACAGAGGAAGGGTTCTAATGGCTCAGTTCCTCAATTCCGACTACGATTTGCGCTGCACTCACGCAGGCTTGCGTTCGATTGCGCAAATCTAGTCTCATTGGGTCATCAACTCGTAAAACAGTTAGTTTTACTCGTTTCGACCCCTTAGCGGGGCGTGGGGCAGCGCCCCACAAGGGGTGCATTGCGATGTATTTTAGGATGAGCGATGGCAAAGCGTTTTGTGACAAAAGTTCTCATAGAGGCAGCAACAGGCGATCGCATAGCCATGCCAAGGGATATCGCGCATCATGCCTTAGACGTGATGCGCTTAAAAGAGGGGGATGAGCTAGAGCTGGCGAGCTATGATAAGATCTGGAGCCTGCGTATGAGGGGTGGGAAGCTAGAGGTATTGTCTTGTCAAGAGAATATGCGTTCTACACCCGCGATCGAAGTAGCAATTTCGCTTTTTAAGTGGCCACGTTTTGAGTGGTTCTTAGAGAAGGCGGTAGAGCTTGGAGTTGACACGATTCAACCAATTTTGAGTGAGCGATGCCAAATTAAGATGGAAGCAGGCGCTTGGGAATCAAAAGTAAAACGTCTAGAGAAAATTATGACACAAGCTGAGCGACAAAGCTTAGCGTTACGGCGCTGCGAACTAAAATCGCCCATGCCACTAAGAGACTATGTCCACTCGCAAAAAGCGGAAACTTGCTTCGTCGCTATGCCTGGGGACTACCCGCGTTTGTTAGACGCTTATACGGGGCAGGATGCCGTTAGCCTTATCTCAGGACCCGAGGGTGGGTTTTCAGCGCAGGAGTTTTCCATGATCTTAGAATGTGGGGCGCTTCCCATTAGCTTGGGTAAGCATATCCTACGCGCTGAAACAGCGCCTCTGGCAATGCTTGCACTCTTGCGATGCTCTTAAACGGCAGCTTCCCCCACATAAAAATAAGCGCTCTATTCCGCGTAGGCTAAGAATTCTTCCGCATTGGGGTAGTTTGGTGCTATATCGACAGGAATCGCAGTGAGGGATTGCAACTTTTCTGCAATTTCTGGGCGAATTTGGGCGTATTTCTGGACAAAAGCAAGCGCGACTTCTTCGTCGCCTTCGGCTTCGAGTTCGATAAGTTTGGCGACAAGTTGGCGGTTTGCCTCGGGGAGTTTTTGGGCATCGTAGCTAAAGACCAGCGCGTCATCGTGCGTTATTGCGCCGAACTCAATGTAATAGTTGAGTTGAATGGCGTTGGCTTTGGCGTGTGCCGAACCGAGGCCAAAACGCAAGGCGCGGAAAAAGCCAGCGAGCATGGTGGCGTAGGCGCTGGGAACTGCGTCGGCGGGGAGTTCGTTTTGTTCGACTAACCAATGGGTTAAGTAGAGAGCTAGCGTGTCGGCCTTTGCTTCCTCGATCGGTGAGTATGCAGTGTTGAGAGCGCGGTGAATGGCAAGCGTTGGGGTGTGGCGCGTGTGTTTGGGGCCAAGGCTGTGTCCGGTTTCGTGCAAAAGCGTGTGCCTGAAGAAAGCATCGAAATTAACCAGCGTGAGCTGCTCTTTGTTCATAAACTCTGCGGCAATAGGGATGAGTATTTTATCGAATTTTGCGTGTTGTACATTGCGAAATAGCACTTTTTTGCTGCCGTGGTTTTGAATAACTTCGGGATCGTTGGGGAGCACCAAAGCTAGTGTTTGCGGTCCGTGAGCGGCTTCTCCCGAGGCGAACAAAAGGTCAATGACGACGAATCTGCTCTCGCCTTGCTCTAGTTCAGTGGGTTTGAGTTCTTCATCGATGGGGAGGGCAGCCTGCATTTGCGGGACAAAATCGGCAAAGCGACGCAGTGCTCGTGTTTGCATCGCGTCTCGCAGACCGATGTAGCACTCAAAGCATGCTTTGAGCCCAAGTAACTTATCCTCATAAACCTCGTAGGGGCCAAAGACTACTTCAATTTCGCTATCGGTCACCTCTAGCCAAGCGACTTCGCTCTTGGCGTAGTCGTTGTCTAGCAAAGACTGCGCTCTTTGCTTCAAAAAGCGCGAGAGCGACTCGTTTGTGCAGAGTTGTGCAGCATTTTGTAAATGTTGTGCGCATTTTTCGAGTTCTCGGGAAAAAGCCTTAGAGTAGGGAAGCGCTTTAAGACCTTCGTCCGTTGCTTCAATAAGGGTGGTGTAGGACTCGAATGCACTGCGATCCTCAGGGTGCTTTTGGAGCCACTCGCGGAAGCGCTCTGGCGTTAAATCTGCGGGGTAAAAGCCTGCACCACGCGGTTTTTCGTTGTGCCCATAAAAGGGCGCATCTTCGTTTAGCCGATCCCACGGTCCTGCCATAATGCGGAAAGACTGAATGAGTTTTTGCTTCCCCGTGTCTTCAATTTCTTGTTTGTATTGAAAATTGAGCGGCGAAACCTGGCGTAGATACACGTCTTCCAGAAGCTTCGCAGCTTTTATAAGTTCGCTGACCGCAGCCTTATCTTTGGTTGGAAGGTTCGTACTTTCGACAGTTAGACTAACATTAGCAAATTTTTCACAAGGGTAGCGATTGGGCATTTTTTCCTCTTAAAATTGCAAAGAAAAGGTGTTTTTGTTTTCTTCTTTTTCTTCGTTCCTAGCCTCCTAGAACTAGGCTCAAAATGGCAAAAACTCACTGTTTTCGTTAACGAGCAAGAACGCACATCAACGCCACGGAATAAAATAATCAATTCAGCTCAAAAGTACACGGTTTGCACAGGAAAAGGTTGCACGGTGAGAAACGGCTTATTTTTAACCACGAAAAGCTTTTTTACCACAAAATACACGAAAGGCTCGAAAGCTTTTTTACCACGAAAAACACGAAAGGCTCGAAAGCTTTTTTACCACGAAAGACAAGTAAGATTTTATCGAGTCAAGCTGGTTCTAAAAGATAAGAAAGAATTTTTCGTGTATTTTCGTGTTTTTCGTGGTTCAAAATTTAAAGACACGAAAGGCACGAAAGTCTATAAGCAATCAAGTCGGCTCTATAAGATAAGAAAGAATTTTTCGTGTATTTTCGTGTTTTTCGTGGTTCAAAATTTAAAGGTACGAAAGGCTCGAAAGCTTTTTTAGAAAAGAATTTTTCGTGTATTTTCGTGTTTTTCGTGGTTCAAAATTTAAAGGCACGAAAGGCTATAAGCAATCAAGTCGGTTCTGTAAGATAAAAAAATGGGCTTTTCAGAATGAAAAGCCCAAATTCTATCTAATAGCGAAATTATTCGCTTTTATTCTTATCGGCCAAGCTGTCTAAATCACTCAGCTTATCTTGGAGTAAATCCCCGAGATGCGCTGTGGAAGAGGCATCATTGTCGATGTACTGGCGTAGGGTGCCAGTTTCGTTACGTCGTACGAAGCTCTTGATAGAGAGGGCAATTTTACGCTCCTCGGGCTCGACCGAGATGACCTCAGCGCGGTGAACTTCGCCGATTTGCACGACTGCAGCAGGATCGTCAACGCGATCTTTGGAGAGCTCGCTGATATGGATGAGACCTTCAACGCCTTCAGCGATCGAGGCAAATGCGCCAAACTCAGTGAGCTTCGTGATGGTGCACTCCACAATCGATCCTGGCGGGAATCGCTCCGGTAGAGCTTCCCATGGGTCGGCAACGATTTGCTTAATACCCAAGCTGAAACGCTCGTTTTCGACGTCGATATTGAGTACGACCGCTTCGACTTCATCGCCCTTCTTGTAGATTTCCGCAGGATTTCGAACTTTCTGTGTCCACGAAATATCGGAGACGTGAACCAAACCATCGATTCCATTCTCGACACCGATAAAGAGTCCAAAGTCGGTGATATTGCGAATTTTACCCACAATACGCGTTCCCATGGTGTATTTTTCTTCGAGCAACTCCCAGGGGTTGGGGCTAGTTTGCTTCATGCCAAGGCTAATTTTCTTAGCCGCTGCATCAAGGCTGAGCACCAATACGTCGATAACCTGACCGACGGAAACCATTTTACTCGGGTGCTTTACGCGTTCTGTCCAGCTCATTTCGCTGATGTGAATGAGGCCTTCAATGCCTTCTTCTAGCTCAACGAAAGCGCCGTAGTCGATAAGGGAAACAACGCGTCCAAGAGCACGAATCTTAGCGGGATAGCGCTGTGCAGCGTGTTCCCACGGATCGGGGGTAAGTTGTTTGTAACCAAGGCTTACGCGCTCTTCCTTTGCCGAGTACTTGAGAACCTTGACCTTGATTTCGTCGCCCATCTGCACAACTTCGCTTGGATCGTTAACACGTCCCCAGCTCATATCAGTGATGTGCAGCAAGCCATCGATGCCGCCCAAGTCGACGAAAGCACCGTAGTTGGTGATGTTTTTGACAACACCATCCATAATGGCGCCGTCGTGCAATTTTTCAAGCGTCTCGGCCTTGAGCACAGCGCGCTCTTTCTCAAGCAGTGCACGCCTAGAAAGTACGATGTTTCCGCGCTTCTTGTTGAACTTAATAATTTTGAAACGATAGGTTTGGCCAAGGAACTTGTCCAAATTGCGCGTGGGACGCAGCTCAACTTGGCTGCCGGGCAGGAAGGCACGCACGCCGATATCGACGTGTAAACCGCCCTTAACGCGGCTCACGATCTTCCCTTCAATCACCTCATCGCGCTCTGCAATCTTGGAGATTTCTTCCCAGATCATCAAGTCGTCGGCTTTCTTCTTGCTGAGTACACAAAGGCCATATTCATTCTCAGTCGCCTCAACTAAAACATCTACGCTGTCCCCGACTTTCACGCCAATGCTTCCATCAGGCAGCTCAAATTCAGACTTGTTGACCTGTCCCTCGGATTTAAACCCGATATCTATCACTACGAAGTCGCCCACTAGATCAACGACCTTACCAGAAACGATTTCGCCCTCGCGAATATGCGTCTGATCCTGTTCGTATTCAGCTAATAGCGCTTCGAAACTCTCAAAATTGTCCATGGATTGAGTCATGAGGACTCCTAAAAAAGGGAAAATGTGGTGGTTACGGCTACAAAGGCCACCATGCGTCGTCATAGACGTGGCCAAATTCAAGGCAGACAGGCGCACGGAACGTTGCGTTGCCTACACGATCCCGATGCTAATGTCAACCGATATGGGCACTCACAAGCAGAAGCCTCTTTTTGCGTATTGCCTTGATTCTATTGGGTTTATTGTTAACGATCGCCGGATTTCTCGTCGTTTACGGCAGCTATTTTTTTACTCTTTTTGTGATAATCAGCGCATCTTTGGGGATACTATGCAAAATTCGATGTTTTGGATAATTTTCAAGACTCTTATTTTTGTGGGGGAAGTGTCCCCCTACGCCGCAACCCCTCGCTGTGCGCGGGTTTGCGTCTACCCCCTCTACGGGGGCTCAAGCCCCCGTAACGCCCCGCAGCGTTGTTCAGAGCAAACTTAGGGAGATTCTGATCGATGCAAAAACAGTAGGCGAAGCTTTCAATCCTGCCCTTGCTAATACAACGAAAAGCAGGCGAGTATTCAAAATAAAGTCAATAAAATCAATGTTCTACACATAAAACGGGTTTGGGGCGATAGCCCTCAGGGCGATAGCCCTAATAAAGCAGAGTTTTCCTACACCAGTTCGCTGCACTCGTTGCGTAGTCTGGGAATAATAAGGACGTTTTGGTTGGCATACTCCGTGACGGTTCGTACAATTTCTCGCTGTGCGTTGTTGTGTGTGAGACTCGGCTGCGCGCCAGCTATGACGATAAGGTCGGCAGCGATCTCTTCTGCGCAGCTCAGTATGCCGCAGGCAGCGCAACCCATGGGAGTGTGGTGTCGGAAACTGAATTTTTTAGCATCTTCCTCAAAGGCGAAGGGGAGCTCTAAAGATTGGACTGCAATTTTGGCGCGCTTTGTTACGCGCTCCTTAGCTTGTTCGATGTAGCGATCAGCGATTTTAAAACCCAAAAAATCGTCGTTCCTATCACATTGTTTCAGATCGATGAGTGGCGAAACAATTTCGATGTCGCTCACACCATAGCGAAGGGCGAAGGAAACGCCCCATGCCATTAACTTCGTCGATACGCAAGGCTCCGTCAGTGCGATGAGTATTTTTTGGTGTTTTACCGAAGCGGCGGGATCCTTCACGAGGTAGAAAGGAATGCGTGAGTACGCAACCATGGTCGAGGCCATGCTCCCGATAATGCCCGTGGTGTGGGGTTTGGTACCATAGGCGCCTGCGAATAAAATATCGGCATTAGCCTCACTAGCCGCATGAAGTATGGACTTTGCAAGCGAATCTCGCGCAAAAGACACCAAAAGCTGCGTATTTTTGCAGCCCATCTTTGCGATATACTCGCGCCCACGCTCCTCGACCCCAGCCTGTAGTTCGCGTAAAATCTCTACCTCATCCGAGCCGAGCGCCGCGTACGGAAACAAGAGTTCCCGCATCACTGCGCTTAGCTTTTCAACTCCGTGGAATAAAGTGACTTGCGCTTGTGTGGACTGCGAGAAGTTTTGAGCGATTTTTAAGGATTGGCTAGAATACGGTAAAAAATCACCAGCAACAAATATGTTCTGCGTTTGATAAAAATATGACATCAATGAGCCTCTGCTCAAAAAAAATCTATAAAATAGAGAACTTTGCGAGTTTCATGCCTGAATTTTGATCGCTGCAATGTAGCTTTGATTTATTGGCTTGGCACCGACTCGATGCTATCGCCCTTGCGTTCGACTTTGTAGGGTTCGGATTGCCCAGGTTTATAGAACTCGAACTCGTCCATATTGCCATCGCCATCGGTATCGCGCTCGGCTCTTATAAGTTGCCCTTGAGCGTTATAGATTTGGCGCCCATGCACAGTGCCCATGAAATCAACGCTATACTCTTTAGACTCGATCTTGCCGTCTTTATAATGAACGACCAAGTCGAGTTTAGCGTCAAAATCTAGATCGCTCTCCTCGCGAATCAAAACCCCGTTTTCGTAATACTCAAGCATGTCGACAACGCCATCAAAATTAATATCGCGTGTGACCAAGCGCTTTACGTCGTTTTCGTAGTATGTGATCTGATCGTCCTTGCCATCACCATTGAGATCTACGCCCTCGCGGCGAAGTCCTTCAAGTGAAATTTCTTCGCTTTGCAGAAACGCGCCCCCTTGGCCGTGGGCCACAGATCGCTTCTCTTTGCTACAAGCCAAAAATAGCAAGCTGAGTATCATTATATAGAGTAGTGGTTTATACAAATTACCTCCTCAAGCCCAGCCCCCCGAATGCACATGCGCACCTAGATTTCCATGAAAGCGACGAAAAATGGATCTAGCCCCCGCATGCACATGTGCACCCCTTAAATTCGTTAGCACAAATGGCAGCAATTTTCCACAAACAAGGGCAAGTACTTGTTAATCGCATTATTTGGGGGGTAGCGCAAGATCACCCAAAAAATAAGCCAATGAGCGCATTTTGTGCGGCGGTCTGACGAATAGGCAGAACGCCGCACAAAATTTTGCGTGAATTGGCTTATTTTGCGGGAAGCTTGCGCGTAGGGGGGGCTCCCCCAGCCAAAGAATAAAGCACAGGTTTTGCTAAAATTTGTGACTTTAGCCCGAAACCACGCGCGGTACTGGGGCTAAAACACGGCGAGTCACTGGACAATTGCAGCAAAAACCAATATGTATAGGGCGGAGGCGAAGGCCTGTGATGCTTGAGTTTGGGATGCGTTATGGATTTATTTAGTGAAAAAAGGCGAGCGACGGAAGAGGAGCCGCTGACATCGGAGGTGTTGCGAAACGCATCGCTAGTGCGGCGCTTGCGTGTGTTGCTGCACGCATACCCGCTTTTTGCGCTAAGCAGCGCAGATAGCCGGCGAGACGAGGCACTGCGACACTATGACACACTCTCCATTTCGCTCAAAATACTCGACATCATCGCGGAACGCATGGGCATGGAGGTGGAAGCAGACCGCGAACTCATCGACTTTTCGCTCCAGCCGCTACTGGAGGCGATGGACTTACGCGCGGGGCTCATGCCCGACAAAGAGCGCCACGAGGCCATCACCGACCGCGTTTTGGCGGCGCTACGCAACGACGCAAATGCTCGCAGGCCCTTTAAATTGCCCTACATCGACATTGAAGAGGGCGGAAAAGTCGTCAAGCGCCAGCTTGAATTTAGGCTAGTTCAAGATGCCTTTAGCCTAACGGGCGAAACGGTCATGCGGCTAACCAACGAGGCGGTTAACCTGTATTTTAACGCGCTTGAGCTCGACATTGAGGACTCGCAAGCGGCGACAGAAGCGATCGTACATTCGCAATTAGCCCGTGGAAAATTCGATGAAGCACTGCGTTCGGCGCATTATGCACTAAGACAGTCGCGCATGTATCGTGATAGACTTGCGCGACTTTTGCGCGACACGCAGCGAGATATTGCGCGAGTGGACTGGGTTATCGAAGCGCCAAAGCTCATCGACGAGGCGATGACCCACCTTGAGGAACGCCTTGATGTGGAACGCAGTATCATTATAACAACGCAAGATCGTCTCGACCAGCTAAGCCCAGGAAGCTCCGAAGCCGCGGCTGTTGCGCGCATCGCCGAAGTCATGCAGTTTTGCATCGCAACACACACGATTTTGCAGCGCGAACTCATGTCTTCACGCACCACCTTCCTCGATAGTCAAGCGCGCCAAGCCTTTGTGCCCATCGCCTACCAATCGCGTCCAGACCTCGTCAATGAAGTCCTAACTCCCCTACTCGAAATGAACATCCGCACCGCGCGCGAAGCTCTCGATGCCACCGTCGCTCTCCTCGTTGCCCCGCTCCCGCCCGCGCTCCCCTCACTGCTCTTTTTGCATGAAGGGCTGCTACGTCCGCGCACTGTCGCGCGAAAAGATTGGTTCACCGTCGAACCCATCCAAGCAGATCACTTCGCCAAAGACCTACTCAAACACTCGCCCGAAGACCGCGAAATCGTCGAAAACCTCCTCAAATCTCTTCAAGAAGAAAGCCTACTCTCAGAGCTACTCGCCTACGCGCGAAAACAGCGCTACACCCAGGCACAATGCGAAATTATCGTCCTTTTAGTCTTGCAACACTTCGACGAAGAGAGCACAGAAACTCCCCTCATTCACGTACGACACTCCCAGAAAGCACTCGCCGATCCCGACTATTACGGCGACGATCTCTACATTTCGCCCTACTCAGCATACGAAGAATATAGCGACATTTTATTTTAGTTTTTTCTTTTTTGGGGGGGAAGTTTCCCCCTACGTGTCAACCCCGCGCTGTGCGCGGGTTTGCCACTACCCCCTCAACGGGGGCCCTAGCCCCCGTAACGCCCCCACCCCAAAGAAAGCAAGACCTTAAGTTTTCTAGCTTGAATGGCTTGTTTTACGCATAACGACTTTTAATGGCCAATCATTTTGTTACACGTCATCTTATGAATGTTGTTCATGCTATCAAAGATTCTGATTCTGCATGAAACAGCATTTTGTATCATTAATTATGACAAGTGGAATGATGGCAATTCTACTGGGAAGTACTTACTCGCTAGTATATATGGGAAGCTATAGACATGGCTATTAACAAAGAAGACATATTTCGCGCTGCGCGCCTTATTCAGTGGGGGCTACAGCCTCGCCTCAAGCCAGTTCAACACGGCGAGTACATCGAATTGATTCAGGAGTATATGAATCGCGGGGAATTTCGCGAGGTTGTTGAGGAGATGTCGGATGGTATTGGCCTCTACGTCTTGGATGTCAGCGAGCATGGTATAGTGCTTTCACCGCGTGAGGACTCGGTTTTTATGTTTAAAACAGCGGATTTTCGCCCCACGAGTTCACGTGCTGATGATAGATTGCTGGACGGTTTGGTGCAGGTTACCATTGCAGCAACCGTGTTCCCACGCGCTCGCGATCTCGAAGATGATGTGGAGCGTCCGCGCCCCCCAGTCACTGTTGACGAGATCGAGGATGAACTGCGAACGCTCTGTGAACGCTTAAGCGAAATGCACAAGGACGCGCCAGATCCTCTAGCCGATGACGAGCAAACAGGTCTTTACGACGCTTGGCGCGTGTACGACAATCGTTATGCGGCCAAAGAAAC
>JBBAEA010000091.1:0-14755 GCA_041656175.1 Bradymonadales bacterium
CAATGCTAATTAAATAAGGCAGGTGGAAGATAAAATGACATTTTATTCGAAAAGTGCTTAAAAGAGTGCTTTCTTTTTTGGAGGGGGGTGCGGGGGGAACCTTTTTTCTTTTGCAAAAAGAAAAAAGGTTCCCCCCGCAAAGCTCAAACATTATGAAAGCAGAACTTTAGGCTCGCTCCGAGCTTAAACATCGTCATCGCTGCATTCTCTACCCCAATGCGGTAAAGTCCCGACTTCGGAATTCCAAGTAACTGCATCATGGCAAGTCGTATAAGACCCGCGTGAGTGACCCAAATAATGTCGCGCTCTGTTGCAGCATGCTCTAAAAGCAATTCCGAAACTCGCGCATCCACCGCCGACAAAGGCTCCGCCGCTTGCGCATAGCCCGTATGGTACGGATCCGCCAAATGCGTCTGCCACAGAGGATCGCTATTAAGCTCCATCATACTTTTGCCCGTAAACACGCCTGTATCGATCTCGATTAAACGCGGCTCCACACGAAGTTCAAAAGCACAGCGTGCCTGCACCGCTTTTGCCGTATCAAGCGCTCGCTGTAGTGGGCTCGATAGGATGAGGGGGTTCTCCAAATTTTGTGCAAAAATTCGCTCAGCCAAAGCCTCCGCTTGCCGCCTCCCCTCCTCAGATAGCGCAATATCGTTCAGACCCTGTACACGTCTTTCGGCGTTCCACAAAGTTTTTGCGTGTCGACACAAATAGAGGCGCATAGCTCACAAACCCCTAAATCAAACTACGAAAACAACGGCAAAAGTCGCTCATAAAGCTTTGTATCACTCCCTTTAAGCAAGCGGAAATGCCGCAATCCCTCCACTAACTCATCGCTCTCGTATACATAATCGATCCACACTTGCGTAAAGACCAAAGGCTCTGCCTTCTCGACCTGCTCTAGCCACTCAATGAGTACCAGAGCCTCGCTATCCTCCACCGCGTCCCAATACCCCGCCGATTCAAGCTCTTCCAAATTCGACAATCTGTACAGATCTAGGTGGTTAATATAACGCCCCCCACCCTCATAGCGATTGATTAACGTAAAAGACGGCGAGCACACATGACAGCCTTCACCAATGTAACTGGCAGCCACACCGCGCACAAACTGCGTCTTGCCCGCACCTAAATCCCCCGAAAGCGCAAGCACGTCCCCCGCGCGGAGCACCCCCCCGCAACGCCAACCTAGATCATAGCTGTCCCGCGCCGAGCGGCTAAGAAAAATCATGACAAAACCTAGTGCTTAAGTTCAGCAGGAAAAACATCCAATAGGGTTGTGCGCATCTCTCCATCTTCAACCGTTTCACTTGCGCTCGTAGACACAAGTTCCTCTGCTACAAAAGGTTCTGCTATCAGCGAGAGGCTAACGCGACGCTTCTCTGGCTCTATGCGTATAACCGTAGCAGTCACTTCATCGCCAACTTTAAGCTTCTCTTCCACCGACTCGATCCGTTCCGTTGATATCTCCGAAATGTGAATCAGACCCAAGACGCCGTCGATGATTTCCGCAAAAGCACCAAAGCGCGCAATTCGCTTAATCGTCACATCGATCTGTTCCCCCAACTTAGCCTTCTCCAAAGCAGCTTCCCACGGATCAGCCGTCAGATGCTTAATACCCAGCGACGCCTTCTCCTGCTCCACATCCAAAGCCAAAAGCCTACACTCCACCTCATCCCCCACCTTAAAGCGCTCATCCAAATGATTCACCCTACCCGACCACTCAATATCCGTCGAATGGATCAAACCATCCACATGCTCGCCAAGGCTAACAAACACACCAAAATCTGCTATTCCCGAAATCTTTAGCTTGTAGTTCTCCCCAACGCTAAACTGCGTCGACGCCAAACTCCACGGATTCTCTTGCAAGCGCTTCAAACTTAGCTTCAAACGACGCGCTTCCTCATCAATTTCTATGAGCTTAACCTCAAGCTCCTGGCCAATCTCAAGCACCTGCTTCGGATGCTTCAAGCCATGCTTCCACGAAATCTCCGAAATGTGGATCATCCCCTCAACCCCTGGCGCCAAGGACACAAAAGCGCCAAAATTCGCCAACGTCACAACCTTTCCATTCAGCACTTGCCCAAGCTGCAACCCCTGCACATGCTCCTTCCACGGGTCACCTACCAAGTTCTTATGGTCAAACGAAATCTTTCCACTACTCTCGTTAATCTCAAGCACCTGAACCTTAATCGCATCGCCTTCTTTAAATAACTGCGACGGCTCCTCGCGCCCCCAAGTCAGATTGGAACGATGCACTAAGCCCTCAACCCCCGAACCAATGTCAACAAACACGCCGTAGGGCACTACCTGTCGCACCCGCGCGTCAAAAATCTGCCCCGCCTGCAAGGTCTTGAGCAGCGCCTCCTTCGCCTCCAGCAAATCCACTTCGAGCACCGCACGACGACTCAAAATAACATCGCCATTCTTGCGCGAAAACTTCAAAACCACGCAATCCAAGTCCTTACCCACAAACTCGCTCAAATCGCTTGGCTCGTAAATATCGATCTGCCGCTTGGGCACAAACCCACGCATACCCTCGATATTCGCCACCAATCCCCCATCCACAAACGCAATCACCCGCGCCTTAACCGTCGCCCGCTCCTTGGCCAAATTAGCCATCCTATCCCAAAGCAAAAACGGCGCCACCTTCCACTTGGACAAAAGCCACAAACCGTTGCGCGCCAAACCCTCCGCATACAACTGCTCAACCGCCCCAACCTGCGGCTCAACCGCCAACTCCACCGACCGCAACACACCGCGCTGCGAGTCCCCAAACGAAAAAAGCAAACCCTCCGCATGCCTCTCTACATACGTCGCTTCCACCAAACTAGCCGCATACTTCGAATGATTGTCCTTAATATCATCAATTGCTTGCGTTAAATTCTTTTTCTCCGACATATTTCCCTCTTTATAAGATGAAACTTTAGTTTAAACTCATTGGTGCTTTTTGGGGCAAGGGGGAAGTCTCCCCCTCGCGCAAGCTTCCCTCAAAAGTCGCCAAATATCGCAATACGACGTGCAAAGTTTTCGCTATTCGCTCAACCTTCGCACGTCGTGCGATATTAGGCGACTTTCTCAGGTGATCTTGCGCTACCCCCTCCGTTCTTGCAAACAACAAAAAATAGCCCAAAATAAAATTCTTCTCGTAAAACTAAAGCTCTCTTTGGTAGCCTGCCATAACCGTTATCTTGCACCGCAATCCGAGCAGGAAAACCACGATGCTGTCCCGACAACGCATGCATACCGTAATTCATGCACGATGTCCATTCAACAAGGCACGCGCCTAAGCCTAGATACAAAGCAATCAAAGAAAACTCCCAATAAACTCGCTCTAAACCCTTGACAAATCCTAGCAAATCTCGAAAATGCTCTGTTTGAGGGAGAGCGTTATGGACACGCTCAAGTGTTTTGTAAAATTGTTAGGGCTTAAAATATGACTGATGAGCCGAATAATTCACGGCCTATACGCACAACCACCGCAAGACGCGGCGCTAGACGCGGACTTCGCCGCTCTAAAATGCTCAGCCTTCGCTCTCTATCGCGCGAAGAAATCGAAGAAGCTCGCCTGATCCTTGAGGCTTTCGAGCACTTTCGCCCACGCCACCGCGGCGAGTGTCGAAACGCGCCAAGACCCTGTCCGTGGGTTAGCTGTAAGTACCACTTGTACCTTGATATTGTGCAGCAATCAGGTTCGATTAAGCTCAATTTCCCCGACCTTGAAGTCTGGGAAATGGCAGAAACATGCGCTCTTGACGTCGCGGATCGCGGCGGCATCACCCTCGAAGAAGTCGGAACACTGCTCAACCTAACACGCGAACGCATACGCCAAGTCGAGCAAAGCGGCGTAGAGAAACTACAGACTATACTTGGCGACGAAGACGATCGAGAACTCGACCACGACGAAGAAACGCTTTTCGACGATGAGCCGTTGTTTGACGACGAAGACGATTATTAACGCGAAGCCTGCCACAGACTTAAGTAAGCTCTAACTCATGTAAAAACAGTCAAGAGAAAGCTATCGTAAACTAAAGAAAAGCAGGCGAGCGTTTAAGTTAAAATCAATAAAATCAAGAGCTTACAGCAAAAATGAGTTCGAGCCCCTAAGCCTTATCGGGCGTGTAGCAAGCTCCCGACTTTGTCAGTAGAGCTCAGGAAAGCTATAAACTACGTAGTTTCCCCAAAAACAGGGTACTACGGCAGTAGTTTATTTTATTCTTTTGACCTGATCCCTGTATTTTATGCCAAAGGCTTTGCAAATCTTAATCTGATTGTCAGTTCTGTGAGATGGCACGAGGTATTCTCTTCTAGTCGAATTGTCTCTGAGTATACTTGCTTGCATGTGTAATAGCTCGTTGTTGAGCTCTTGCAAACTAAGTTTAAGTTTCGAGATAACATTGAGCTGGTAGAGTGCATATTTAGCGAGGCTATAGGCAACGAAACAAATACAGATGTGGGCGTGAATTCTCTCTTCGGTCCAGTGATAGATTGGCCGCATTCTGAGGTTGTGTTTATTTACCCTGAAGGCTTCCTCAATTTGCCATAGCCCTCGATATTGTGTCAAAATATCGCTTGCATCTTCTTGCGTCACATTCGTTATTACGCCATGCAAGCCATCCCATAAGGCATCTTGTGCAATTCCCTCTTCATTTATAGTAACATCATCTCTAGTAACATCATCTGTCTCATTAAGCTTAAGATATTCGGATGAACCTCGCTTTGTGACGATTGACTTGATAGATACAGTTTTCGCTTTCTTAGCTTTTTTGAGAAGACGGGTCACGAGGCGCTCTCTATCTTTTGCATCTTCTAGCGCTCTTTTTTTGCTGTAACTAACGATGAGTCGCCTATTTTCATAGACATACTCTTTGCACCAGTGCTGCTCATTGCATACTTTTTCGGGGTGAAATTCGTCGTTTAGAAGCTGCCCTTGGAAGCTCTTTTTCAACGACTTGAGTTTGCATGCAATAATGTAAGAAATCCCATTGACTTCCATTAACGCTAAGTTTTCTTTGCAGAACATTGCTCGATCTGCAACCAATGTCACATGAGAGATCTTGAGCTTGTCACGAAGCGTCTCTACCGCCGTTAATAAGGTATTCGTTTCGGATGTGTTGCCTGGAAATAAAAAATAACTAATCGGAAGACCATATTGCGTCGTCACTAATGCAAGCATGACCTGCACTTCTTTGAATTTATTGTCTTTACTGTAACCTAGATTGCGCAAATTGTCACTTTCAAAACTCTCAAAATACAGTGTGCTTACATCAAAAAATACAAGATCCACGGACTGCGAAAATAAATCTAGGGTGTTTCGCGCTACTTGACTCTTAATCCGTTCTTCTTGCTTGTATACATGATCCATTACTTGATAAAGCTTGTTTATATCAATGCTTATACCAAAATCTCGCTCCAAATATGACGCTGTCCTTCGTTGACTATCGGGGTTTGCAAGACGCGCTAAAACTAAGTTTTTTAATATAAAGTTCCAATCTTGATCCTTACGCGTCCCTGATAAAATGTTTCCAAAGCCTAGATTATCATACAAATTTCCATAAACATCATGAATCCCAGTTACAATACGTTGCTCTTCTGTCGTTGATTTGACTGAGATCCTCTCGCCTTCTTCCAGCTCTATAGTCTTGAGCTTAGCGCTTTGGTGAATCTTTTCAGGCGCTTCAAAGGGAAGGATATTTCTCGGTCACCCTCACGTTTGAGCCGCAAAATAGACGCTTCCGCTATACGTTTGTATTCTGCGACCTCCTCTTCAGTCGTTGCCATGCCGAAATGGCGCACAATCTTTTGCTGAACTTGATTCCCTTTGCGCACCGAATCAACCACTTGGATGGCCACTTTACCGTTGTTTTTCTTCTTAACTCTTACAAACATGTCAACACATCCTTCCACCATCGTGGACATAGCACAGTCATGATCTTTTTTGTCAACATATTTTTACCTGGGATACTACATTTCGAACTTAAATTACGCTCTACGCAGTTACTTGATTTCTTGCATCGGTTGGCATCTCAACTGACAAAGTCGGGTGAAGTTTGAACGGTTTTGTTAGCGTTATTTTTTTCATTTCTTTGTCCCATTTTTAGTCAAAATTTACTTGCCTTTTGTAAAAGCTTAGTTACTTTGTAGATAGGTGCATGGATGCGTGTGGACTATTGGAGGTGCGCTATGAAAATGAAGGGCATTGATTACGGAGAATTGGGGGTAGTGTTTTGGGTTCTAATGAGCTTTCTTACCATTCCATTTATTTTAATCTTTGTAGTGCCGATACTCCTCATTATTCTCGCTAATATCCTCATGTTTTTTGGTCTTATATAGTCGTTATTGGGTCGATATTGCTAGGCAGCTTAAAAGCTGCCTTTTTTTGTTTAGAGCTACAGCAAGTCGTCAACCTCTGCTCGATAGTCCTCGCCATTGATAATCAGTTTACCGCCAGTGCGATTGATGTGGTATAGCTCTTTGTCGCCTTCCAGAACCCTGTAAGCATTAAGGGCAACACTGTAATCCTCTGTTCCGCCCTCGCCAGGTGCTTTTGCCGACTGAGGCACTTCGGTTACGTAACCAGAGAAGTAGCATGCAAAAGGCACGACCCTTACTGCACCCGATGGCTCGGTAACTTCTTCAACCCACCTTGCGACGTATTCTTGATAACCGCGCCCTGCTAAGGTGATGGTTTGCACGTTTAAGGAAACGCTAAGCCCCATAGTCATGTCCGAGATTCTAGACTGATCTGGTATAGTCATGGAACCCATGACTTGCGCCGTGGATGTCTCAAAAGCTATGGATGGCGGCGTAATTTGGCAGTCAATAGCACATGGCTTTTGCTGCACCTCGCCGTTTACCACTTTGTATAGCGACGTTCCCTTAATTGCGTTGTAGATACTAATTCTTTGTAATGCCATGGCTTATCTCCTACTTGTAATAGACGCTGTACCCAGCTTGTGAAAATGCAACTTGCAGCTCTGCAAACTTCATTGGCGGTGTTACGGTGGCCTCGATACTCCACACGAACTGTCCAAGCGCGATGTTGTCTTGTGGGTTGTCTTCTGGCCTAAATTCGCATTTTGCTTCTCCAATGATGGCGCCAACGCTTTGCATGTAGGTTAAATAGTTTACTTCTTCGTTGATAATGTCGTTTCGCATTTGAAGCGTCATGGGCTTATCGACGCTAAACCTATATTTCTTCTAAAAACGATTCATGATGTGCTAAAGCACTCGCATATTGGAATCATACCTAGCGCGTTCGTCGGTAACAGCGTTAGCATTGGATAATTGCGAAGACGTTTGTGTTACATCGTAAACGCCATAGCTATAGAAGTGGCCATTCACTTTTTTGCATACCACTTGCACTACGTTGACTATCGCTGCACTGCTTTTACTAGGAACGCATATAATATCTGCTGTTTCGCCTTGCTCTACCCATAGCTTTTCAACAACATACTCCGCGGGGACACCCCGCGACGCCCCGTCCAGTTTTTGGCGAACAGCGGACTTTGCTAGGGATTTTCCTAAAATTCAGCATATAACGATAGAGTTATTTTTTGTGCTACAATAGACTTCTGTGCTGCACTGGTTAAGAGCGCTAATATTTGCTAATAAGCGCTAGCTAGGCTAGTTGCCTAGCCCTAGTTCGTATAACTTTAAACATCGGAAATTCTATGGCACGTAGTGTTGGCATACCCAAGGGAACACGAGATTTTTTACCTATTACCATGCGGCAACGCGCATACGTAATGCGCATTATTCGGGATGTTTACGAGGCGCATGGTTTCGATCCCATCGAAACGCCCGCGATCGAGAACATTGAGACTTTAACGGGTAAGTATGGTGAGGAGGGCGATCAACTTCTGTTTAAGATCCTCAAACGCGGCGCAAAGGCAGCAACGGGCGAGTGCGATTTGGGCTTGCGCTACGACCTCACTGTGCCGCTATCTCGTTTTGTGGCTATGCACCAAAATGAGATACCACGGCTATTTAAGCGCTACCAGCTGCAAAGCGTGTACCGCGCAGATAGGCCGGGGCATGGCCGTTTTCGCGAGTTCATGCAGTGTGACATTGACATCGTGGGTGCTTCTGCACCAGTGGCCGAAGTAGGCTTGCTTGCGGCTATTTTCGACGTGTTTGTTGCCCTAAAGTTTGACAGTGTAACGCTACAGCTCAACGATCGGCGCATACTACGCGCTTTGATTCAAGTGGCTGGTATCGACTTAGAACTAGAGACAACGGCGATCATGGCGATTGATAAGCTCGACAAAATCGGCGAAGAAGGCGTTGAAAAAGAGTTAGAAAACCGAGGAATACCTAAAACTGCCGCTGAGAATTTACTAAAATCGCTAAAAAGCGCCGAAAACAACGAAGCGGAGCTACAGCGCCTTGAAACGCTGTTTGCGGGGTATGAAGACGCTCTTGAGGCGCTCGCGGAACTGCGCCGTATCTTGACGGCCTTGGAAGTTTGTCGAGGGCGACACAAAATAGATTTGTGCCCAGCTCTCGCGCGGGGCTTAAACTACTACACAGGCGCCATTTTTGAATTACGCGCTGAGGGGCTAAACTCAAGCATCGCGGGTGGAGGGCGATACGACAAACTCATTGGTAGTTTTGCTGCTCGCGATATCCCCGCTGTTGGTATTAGCCTAGGTTTTGAGCGCATTTGCGTTATTATGCAAGAGCAAGGGTTGTTCCCAGATTTTAGCGCCAGTGCCGACGTTATGGTTGCGTGCTTTAACGAAGAGAGCCTAGCCCAACAAGTTAGTGTAGCTAAAAAAATTCGAGAACTAGGACTTTCCTGCGAACTTTATCCTCAAAACGATAAACTTGGCAAACAATTCAAGTACGCCAATGAACGTGCTGTCTCTTATGTTGCTATCATGGGGGATGAGGAGCTATCGACACAGAGCGTTACCATAAAGAACATGCACAACGGCGAGCAGACGACGATCAGCATTGATGCGCTAGCCACCTTTTTCCAGTAGTTCTAGAGTTTTAGCGCAAAACTCGCCCTAGAGATACTCTGAATAGTGTAAAAGCAGTCTAAAACAGCTAGCGCAAACGAAGAAATTTCAGACGGGCGTTCAAGATAAGTCAATAAAATCAAGGCCCTACACCAAAAACGGGTTCGGAGGCGCTAGCCCGCAGCGGAGCTTGGAGCTGCGCCCCACCCATAAATCAGAGCTTCCTTAGGCATGCAAAACGCGAGTAATGAAATTCTACCCGAGACTTTTGTGGTGCATTCGGTCTTTCGCCACGCGGCGAACCTTATGGCGGATTCGCATTGGATTTCGGTGTTAAATTCGCCAGAAGAAGGGCCATATCGCATTTTTTTGCCGATTTCGGACATGCGCAAAGTTTTTAAAGTGCATGAACGCTGTTTGCTGCGCGGTGCTATCCTTTATATAGGGAAGCAAAAATTCGATATATGTATGCCTAGTGCGGGCGTGCCGTTAGGCGAGTTTCGCTTCGTAGTGCAGACGATACAAAGGGTCTGTTCATATATTGGAGCACAGAATAAGCTAGGCGGGGACGATATGCTTTGGGACGCTATCAGACTTAGGCTAGATTGTGTTTTTTCTGCGCTTAGCGTAGCTGCTAGCCAAGAGCAGCTATGCGAAGCAGTTAGCCGCACTATTGGCTTGGGCCGCGGCCTGAGTCCAGATGCGGACGATGTTTTGTATGGGGCAATAGCTGCGTTTCAGGCGCTCGGGAGCAAGAGCGCACAAAGTTTAGCGAACGCCGTGTTAGGCAATAATTTGGACAAAACTACACAGGTTGCAAAACACGCATATATCTTTGCTACACGTCGACTTTATCCACGGCGTATTCATGCACTCTTTGAGGCTATGGAAGGGCAAAATTGGCAAGAAATACAAGCAAGTCTAGCTGCCATCGCCGAATTTGGGGCTTCATCGGGTAGGGCGATGCTCCTTGGTATCCAAAGAGCACTGCAAGAATTTGTATCTGACTAAGATTCTTCGGGGAACCAATCGTCAAGGACGTCGATGATCTGTCGCGCTTGTTTTGCCGAGCTAAAGTTAAAGCGCGATTGTGAGCGAAATTCTCCGTTTCGCTTTTGGAAGCGCTCTATACGCGCTTTGGGGGCTCCCCATTCCTCTGTCTTTTTATTCCACTCTTGATACATGAACATGATGGTGGTCCAACCTCCGCGCGAGAGCACTTCTTTTTTGAGTTCCTTGCAGAGTTCTTGTCCTTCTTCGTTGGTATAGTTTGCCGTGAGTTCATCAATCGTTTGTGCCATCGTTTCTCCTTTAAGCTGAGCGGCCTATGCGGTTTATAGCCAAAAAAATCGGAGGCTACATACCCAAAGCAACGCAAGCAATGTAGCATCAATTGCGCTTCACTGCATCCATGCGAAGTTTGGGTTTCAAAGTCTAAGGTTCAGTTGCAGAAAAAACGCTATTGGGCTTTCCAAGCGGCGTTGTTACTCTCGAGTAAAATCGTAGCTTGTTGTTGCGAAATAGCGTTGATCCCTTTCATGCCGAGTTCGACGACGATCCATTGCCCATACCAGACGAAGTGCCAAGTTGATCCCTTTCATGCCGAGTTCGACGAGTGTTGCAATTTGGGCTTGGGGGAGCGGTGCGCGTTCAGCGGTACATTGCCACTCGACGATGCCGTTGCCCGGGGAGGCGACAAGGTTTGCGTCGATGTCGGCACTAGAATCTTCGACGAAGTCAAGATCTAGCAATTCGCGTCCGTGTACGATTCCCAGTGAAACAGCGGCAACACTTCGAATAACGGGATTCTCCTCGATGCGATTGTCGAGCCGAAGCTTGTTGATAGCGAGGCACATCGCTATGTATCCACCGTTTATGGCCGCAGTTCGCGTACCACCATCTGCCTCGATCACGTCGCAGTCTATAGTGATGGTGCGAGGCCCGAGCACTTTGCGATCCAAGCACATGCGTAGGCTTCGCCCGATGAGTCGCTGGATCTCTTGGCTGCGCCCAGAGCCCATTGCCCTCTCGCGAGAGATGCGCACCGATGTTGAGGCGGGGAGCATGGAGTACTCGGCACTTAACCAACCCATGCCAGTGTTCTCCAAGAATGAGGGCGTTTTGTCATCGATCGTTGCGGTGCAAATAATTCGTGTCCTTCCACATTGTATGTAGCAAGAACCAGCGGCTGTACCAATAAAATCGGGCACCACCTCGATCTTTCGCAGTTCATCCCAAGCGCGTCCGCCTGCTCTTTCGACTATTGATTGCATTAATTCACTCCATATATTTTGAGAAAATAGGGATAAACAGGACAAAACGCCTGCTATCCAAGTGAAAGCTAGACCTTTTTTATACTTTTGTGTAGCAAAAGCTTGCGAACGTGTGCATAATGCGTCGTAACTTCCTGCACGATCTTAGAAAAGGATACACAGAACAATCGTTGTGGGGGCGTTACGGGGGCTTGAGCCCCCGTAGAGGGGGTAGACGCAACCCCGCGCACAGCGCGGGGTTGCGGCGTAGGGGGAAACTTCCCCCACAAAAATAAATAGTATAAATATCGCATGAATCAGATTCTCAAAAGGATGGGCGAGCAGTGTTTTACAAAATATATAAAAGCATAATTCTTATAACGCTTTGTGCTCTTTTTGCGGGCTGTAAGTCCCAGAGCGATAGAATTTACGACATATGTAAGGATATGGAGAGCGCGGCAGAGGAGGGAAGTGACTGTCAGCTCATGGGCAAGAAGCTGTCACGTGCAGCGACGAAGCTGAATTTTGAGCTTAAAAAACTGCGAGCTCTTGAGAACCCTAGTCAAGAGCAAAAAACGGCGCTAATACAGGCGATATCGCCATGTACAGCGGCTTTGCTTAAGACGAGTATGAGCTCTTGTAAGGATGATGCAGACGTCCAAAAAGCGCTAAACAGCGTTGATGGGGCGTGGGAATGAGCGTAGAAGAAAGGGCGCGGAGGCGAGCGAGTTTTTTTAAGCTCTTAGGACACGCGAAGCGTAGCGTAGCTTTTGTGTTTATTCTCGCATTCCTAAGCCTGGCTTCGCATCACGCGAGAGCGGACGAGCTGTTCGGCGCCAACGTCTCGGATGCCTTCGCCCTTGGAAAGGCGCATGCTGTAACGGCCAGCGTTAGCCCAATTCACGCTGCTTTCGCGAATCCTGCCGCTCTCATCAATGAAGAAAACAGCAGCATCGCCTTTAGCGTTAGCATCGCCAAGGACTATCTCCGCGTCATGGGCTCCCGCTCCCAACTCTCGACATACCCAAGCTATAACATCGCCGCAAGCACACGTCTCGCCTTCCCAGCGCCTGTTAGCGACCGCTTTTTTTTGGGCATCCAGGTGCAAATTCCCAACGGCGAGCTCTACAAGCTGGTACTTCCGCATGAAGATGAGATCGTAGCGTTATTTTACGGCGATAATCAGCGCAAAACCTCAATTTATGCAGCAGTTGGTGTCCGTTTGTGGGAACGACTAAGTCTTGGTTTTGGGCTCTCAGTCTCGCCGCACATCAATGGCGACGTCAAAATAAATTTCCAGGAAACAGGTAGCGATAACCGCGTAGATGTCGCCGTGAAGGTCGGATTTGCCCCGACATTCGGCCTGTATTGGGAAGCATTTGATGGTCTAAAACTCGGTTTTAGTTACCGCGCAGCGCAGCGCAGCAAGGTACGCATCCCTGTCAATGTTCACGTATCCGATAATTTGCCAACGATTTACACGCAAATCAGTGGCTACGCCTTTGGTGGACCACACAGCTTAAATCTAGGTGTTTCCTATGAATTTAACAAAATCGCCCTACAAATAAGCGGCGATCTCGCCTACGAAATTTTCCACAAGCCCATCTTATCGGCGCCTTCGGTCACGCTTTTTGACGCAGAGGGTCAAAGCCTACAGCACGGCGTCCCCACACCATTTTCACTCAACAACCGCTTTATCGCTCGCTTCTCCGCCACCTACTCGCCGATTCCTTCCCTTGGCCTCAGCACTGGCTACGCGTTTCGCCAAAGCCCCGTCCCCGCGCAACGCGCCCGCAGCAATCTCGTCGATTCCCACACGCATCGCCTCGCCCTAGGAGCGGAGTATTGCTGGAGCGTGGCGCCCACCCTTGAACTGCGCTTCGCAACAGGCTTAGCCGCCGACATCCTAACGCCTCGCCGCGCAGAAAAACTCGAATTTTTACCCCAAAATCCAGCTTTCCCGCGCCTCGACATCGAAGGCTGGGCTCTTGCATGGCAATTCTCAACGACGCTACATTTTAGGTAAATAATGTTAAGTCGTTGAATTTGTTGTGTTTTTTGGTGGGGGGGGGATCCCCCTCGCAAAAGCCTCCTCGCAAACTGCCAAAAAGCGCAAAAAAAATACGACGTATGGGCTGAACGCCCATCCATCGTATTTTTTGCGCTTCTAAGGCATTTTGCTCGGGGGTCTTTTGCTACCCCCCCAGTAATGCCACGAAAAGCCGTTTACAGTTAGCCAAAGCCCGCATAGTGGCTAGGCGCTAGAACGTTTTATAGCTTTTTGAGGTTGAGGAACCAGTCAAGACTCTTGTAGTCCTTGCCAGCGTTGTTGACGATATCAGCAGCGGCGCCGCAGGAACCCGGTGGGGGAATAATAACATCATCGCCAGGGCGCCAGTCGGCAGGTGTAGCGACCTGGTGCTTATCAGCGGTTTGTAGCGCGATGAGTACACGCATAATTTCGTCGAAGTTACGTCCCGTCGAGGAGGGGTAGTACATTAGGGTTCGTACGATGCCGTTGGGATCAATAAAGAAGACGGCGCGAACTGAATGCGTTGTGCTCGCAGCGGGTTGCACCATGCCGTATTTCGAGGCAACGTGCATGCCGATATCTGCGATGAGTGGGAAGCTAACCTCAACATTTTTCATACCGTTCCACTCGATTTTTTCGTAAATTGTACGCAGCCACGCAATATGCGAGAAAATTCCGTCAATGGATAGCCCGATGAGTTCGCAGTTGAGCTTCTTAAAATCTTCATGCATCTTGGCGAATGTCATGAACTCTGTAGTACATACAGGCGTAAAGTCGGCGGGGTGGCTAAACAAAATAACCCACTTACCACTGTACTGCTCTGGAAAATTAATCGTACCTTGCGTCGTCTCCGCTTTAAAAGCTGGTGCAGGATCACCTATAAGAGGGATTGAGCTTCTTCCTTCTTGGCAACCACACGAGCAACAGCAACAATCGTACTCTACAGCTTGCTCTTCACAACAACAATCTGTTTTCTTCTCTGACATTGTAAACTCCTTAAGGACAAAAAGGTCAAGCAACAAAACAAGTTAGCGCCGAACTCTTCTGCACTAACCAACTAGCCTGTAAGTTAAGTCTCAAAATGCTTATGTCAAGTAGCGTTATGCGCTATAATAAATTAAGCACTCGCCAGACTCATTGCACGAGATTTCTCCATCAAATAATGCGCGTAAGTGTTTAGCTTTAGAATAACAACGCGTCGAGCTTTCCTACAAACAGATGCTGAACTCGACGGAGAAGCGAGGAGAAGCAAAAACTTCGACTTTTTTATGATTCGCGATTTTTCCGCTTGACATTACAGCTCGATTTGTATATTCAGGCTACATCGCGAGCATTGCTTGCGAGTTCAATTAGGGGCTATAGCTCAGCTGGGAGAGCGCTTGACTGGCAGTCAAGAGGTCAACGGTTCGATCCCGTTTAGCTCCATTCAAAATTAAATCAATAAATTCAATGGCTTAGCAGGGTAACTCGCTAAGCCTTTTTTGCTTTACATATGGCAAAACAAC
>JBBAEA010000092.1:0-14693 GCA_041656175.1 Bradymonadales bacterium
GACGTGCGAACAAGAAAGAAAAACCGTAGGTTTTTCATGAGACTAGATTTGCGCAATCGAACGCAAGCCTGCGTGAGTGCAGCGCAAATCGTAGTCGGAATTGAGGAACTGAGCCCTTAGAACCCTTTTTGTTGTGTAGATTATTGATTTTATTGACTTTATTTTGAAAACCCGCCTAACTTTCGTTGTTTTCTGTTAGCTACTTTTTTGGCAGTTTTCACATTGTTAAGGGCTTGCTTAGTGGTTTGTTTTCTTTAAATTACAATCAATGCACAAGATCTGACAGTTATCAATCGTAGTATGGCCACCTTTGCTCCAAGGCTTAATGTGGTCTCCGTGCATTTTGTCGAACTCAAATTCTTCGCCACAGATATTGCAAAGATGATTTTGTCTTTCATAAGCTGCTTGTTTATCACGCCTATCAAATGCTCTAATAGAAAGAGCTTTTTCTGAACCTGTAAGTAAATACTCATAGATTCCAGATTTCTTAGTGACATCTTCATCACCCAAGAGTCTTTGAATTTCAAGCTCCAACTTTTTAGGGTCTAAATCAGTCCGCTTACCGTGTTTGTTATAGAACAAGCCCCAAGCTAGCCCCTTCATCTCGCGCCTAACTTTAGGGAAGATCGCTTGAACCCATTCAATTACCGAACGGAAATAGCTCCATAGGCTTTGTGCTGTCGGGTCATGCTGTCTTGTACTCATATAACCCTCAATCGTTGTATTTTCGGCATCAGCGGCCCAAGAAATAGCGGTTTCTAAATATTCTTGACGAATGGATGAGCCCTTTAAATAAACATCTGCAAGGGTATTGGCAGCACAGCCTGTTTTTGAAAAATATCGCTTTGCATCAGACACCCAAGAACCCGCATATACGGCATTTCTCAATTCTTGGTCTGTTAGGCGTTCGCCCGCTATATTGATAATCTTAAACCATTCAAGCTTCTCAGAATCAGTTCCGTCACAGACATAAACAAAGAGTTGATAATCTAGGATATGCTCCTTTTGGTCTTCGGGTAGATTATAGAAATACCTTTCATCTACTGAAAATGCCCCATCAACGTATTCACACAGCGAGATCGTGCGTTGTTGCCCGTCTAACACTTCATATGAGTCTTCGCCCGTTTTAGCCCAATAGATTACATTTAGGGGTAAGCCACGCATTACAGAGCGAATAACTTCGTCTCTTTGATTATCTTTATATACGAACTCTCTTTGATACTTCGGTCTAATATCGAGACGCTCATCATAACCTACAACACCTTCTTCAGCGTTGTTGTAATAACCATCAGTGACCTCACGTACGGTTACTTTGCGTTCTTCTATAATCATAAATTTACCTCTTTCGTAACTTCTGGCTGCTTGTTGCGGATAAAAATCCTATCGTATGTCTCACGACCGTTTATAGTTGTTTTTTTATCGTTTATAGGAGGAACTACATTACCACAGTAAACATCTAATAACTCTTGTGATTTTGACCACCTTTGACTTCCTAGTATTTCAAACTGGTCTGGATTGTATTTGTCCATAAATGTAATAGGTACGCCCATTATTCCAGTATAATCATAAGGAATATCAGCAACTCTACCTACGTTTATTGCATCATAATTATCATATTTTGGATAATTTTCAGGGGTATATTTTCTCACCAGAATCAGTTCTTCATGACGTTTTCTAATATCTAAGTTCGTATACCAACAGATATTTCCTAGACTTCGCCATTTTTGCCCATCTTCATCTACCCAATAGCGTGTTTCTCTAGGCTCAAAATATTCGGGAACAGTAAAAGCCATATCACCAAATTTATAACCTAACCAAACTTGATTACGCATTAGTAACGGAAATATTTCTTTATAAGTTATGGCGTTTTGGTTCCCAATAATCAAAAAGTCTTTCTTATGTGCAAGAAGTAATGTCAAGTATTCTCTAAATAGCGAAAACGGCGGATTAGTTACAACAATGTCTGACTCTTCAAGTAATTTAAGACACTCGTCTGAACGGAAATCACCATCATCTTCCAATTCTGTTAGTATATTTTCGCCAGACTTAAATAATTCGGCAACATCTAACATATCAACACCACCACCAGTGGTGTCATAAACTTTAGTAACAACAGCTTTATAAGGTTTATCTCTATTCTTTTCAGACCCTCCTACAACATCAAACAATGATAATTGTTTATTAGCGATAGGGGACGTTGCGTAGCAAGTAGCAATGAGTTTCTTTAAGCCAAGTCGATTGAAATTTAAGACAAAATACTTGAAAAAATTCGATTCAAAAGGGTCATCACAGTTACAAAATACTGTTTTGCCCCTAAAATGTTTTCTGTAATGCTTTAACTCTTTTTCTATATCGGTCAACTGAGTATAAAACTCATCTTCTTTCGCTTTTGCGGCAGCATTTAAGTTTCTATTCCCCATTAGCAAAACTCCTCATCATATTCAGCAGAAAAATACTTCTTTGCTTCATCCTTAAAATGGTCATCATTTGGTACAAATTTCTGATATTGCTTATCAAGATATTGCATAAAACTGTAAAGCCCGCATCCCCCAGCATGCAAAGCTCTCCAAGCTTAAATAACGGCGAGCTTCCTGCTTTTAAAAGTGAGGGAGCACCATTCACCGAGATCGTGGCGTTCAACGAATTCGATTTTGAGATCGGGGTCTTGGTAAGCCTCGACGACTTCGTCGCCTTCGGCAGCTAAAATTCCGCTTAAAACGAGTATGGCTCCAGCCTTGCAGCTGCGCGCGATTTCGGATTTTAGCATAATGAGGACGGAGGAGATGATATTGGCGACAACGAAATCGTAACTATCGCTGTGCTCGCCTGGATCTTGTACAAAGAAGTCGCAATCCACCTCGTTGATCTCGGCGTTCTCTATGCTAACCTCAACAGCGATGGGGTCGTTGTCTATGCCTACAACTTTGGGAATGCCACACTTGGCAGCCGCAATAGCCAAAACGCCAGAGCCGCAGCCTACATCGTAGAAGCTCGCAAACTCGTGTACGGAAGTCCACGTATCAATGGCGCGGATGCAGAGCTGCGTGGTTTCGTGTAGACCCGTCCCAAAGGCCATGCCTGGTTCGATAACGATGGTGTGGCTTGAGGGTTTTGCTTCAAACTCAGTCCACGGTGCGCGGATTGCGATGCGATCCGATACTTGAGCAGGTTTAAACCACTCCTTCCAGCTCTCCTTCCATGAACTATCGCTAAATGCCTTCAATTCGAGCTCAATGGGAAGGTCAAACAGGCGCCCTTCTTGCTCAATGATGGCTTTTAACTCATGGGCGAGTGTAACGGCATCGGCGCTAAAGAAGGCGCGCAAACGCTTTTTGTTGGCTGCAATATTTCCCGCATCCATCGTCTCAGCATCTTGCACGCTGATTGTATGCACTCCATAAGCGTAAAGTATGGCATATATATTTTGCTCAAACGCGTAGGGTGGCGCGAAGTTTTCTATGGCTTCATCATCGGCTGCATCGATAATAAGCGATAAACAAATCCAATTCTCTTCCATCGTTTTCCTTTTAATGCAAATGGCACTCCGTGCTTGCCGCATGTTCAGAGCAAGCTAATGCCAGAATTATCTAGCACAATTCAGGAGACCTTTGCACGAAACAAAAATTACGCGACTAGCTCTATAGCCTTTTGTGCCTTTCGTGCCTTTAAATAATAAACCACGAAAAGCACGAAAAACCCGAAATTTTTTATGAAAGAGTGCTATAAGATTCAGGCTGCCATCCTCTCCCCCAACGAGGAACGTAGCCCCAATAAAACAGAGTGCGATAAGCTGTAGGGGCAGGTTTCAAAGCTGCCCCTAAGCAAAATATTGAAAGTCAGGCGCGTCTACAAAATAAAGTCAATAAAATCAATAATCTACATACAAAAACGGATTCTAAGGGCTCAGTTCCTCAATTCCGACTACGATTTGCGCTGCACTCACGCAGGCTTGCGTTCGATTGCGCAAATCTAGTCTCATTGGGTCATCAACTCGTAAAACACTCAGTTTTACTCGTTTCGACCCCTTAGACGGGGTTTGGGGCGGTAGCCCCAATAAAACAGAGTTTCCTTAACTGAAAAACATGGCTAAAATATATTATTTAGGCAGAGAACATGATTTTAGCGCTTTGGTCGAGCTTGTGGAAGCTTTGGTACAAAGCAAGCTCAGCTCCCTTAGTCTGGACGCACGAGTCAAGAAAATATGCGAGCTTGCCAAAGACTTGCGCAAACAGCTCGCTGTGTCGGATTCATACTTTTCTAGCCTTATACATAAGCACTATAATACTTTGGGCTTTAGCCCGCATATGCTTCGCTGGGGTTTTGCTCAGTCATTGGCTCAGATAAGCGAAAAGCAAATCTTCGCGCTTATTAGCGCACAAGCGCCCGCAAAAATCTGGGCTAAGAACGAGTTTTGCTCGCCTTTATGCTTAATGCCAGCTGCCACAGTTCCGCCAGCTACCCTGCAGGATTTGCTGCTCCCCCTTATTTTACCCACAGCTATTATTCTGCGTCCTTCTCGGCGACAGTTTTCCTTCTTTCGCGAGCTTTTGGAGTGGCTATCGCAGGCTCATGTGGAGCTTGCTTCATGCATCGCATTAGCTGAAATTGCGCATGAAGAAGAGGCAGAACTCCTCGAATTGTTCTCGCTTAGTCAGTGCATATCCTTGGCTTCAAGCATGCAAACACTAAAAAATGTGCAAGCAGTCTGCGAGCGCCTTAAAAGCGAAACTCGCCCTAGGATTCAAGCTTTTGCGCACCGCGTTAGCGCCGCCATCATTCGCCAAAACGAAGTAGCTTGTCTTTGCAAAGCCGACTACGACGCACTCGCCTTCGACATCCGTGCTTGGGATTTACAAGGCTGTCTTTCTCCGCGTTATGTGGCGATCGAGGGAGAAGTCGAAGATTGCATTAAATTCGCCAAAACGCTGGAATCTTCCATACAAAATTGGGAAAAAACAATTCCTAGCCTTCATTTAAACACTCAAGAAGCAGCAGCTCAAAACATTGCAAGGCGAACCTTAGCTCTTGATGCAGCAGAGTATTTCGAGACGGAGTATTGCGCTCTTGTGATTTACGACAAAGAGCGAAGCATGGCTAATGCTCTTGCAGCAAATACGCTAGCGATTCACCCGTGCAAAGACGCATTGCTCGCCCTACAAACGCTATCGCCTTACGGACAGTGCCTGGCGAGCGTGCGAAAACTAGAGTGTGCAGAGCAAGAACGCGCAAAGGCGTTTGGGTTTTCGCATTTTTGCCAATTCGGCGAAATGCAAAAACCCGATCTTTTGTGGCGCCGCGATGGAGTAGGGCAGTTGGCGTACTTGTTTGCTAGTCCCTAAAACTCAAAGGGATACTCCACTTCGACGCGTTCCATCGTTGGATTGAATTGCATTGGCTTGATGACGCGGAGAAGGCAGTTTTCGAGCTCTGGGTTATTGATCTGGGATTGGAGTACGCGTTCATTGAGCACACTTCCGTTTGCGTCAATACTCCAGCCGAGGACGAGGCTGCCGCTGTTATCGCTGTGTTTTTCTCTGCAAGCGTCGATTTCGGCTTTATTTTTGTACATCATTTCGCGGATCTCCCCATAGCTAACGCCGCGCGGCGCAAAACTAAAGGGGTAGCGAATGCGCAATGTCTTTTCGCGCTCTGGAAACTGTAATGTCTCCACTTCTTTTACCAAGCAAGTTTGCACTGCTTCATCGCGGACACTGTCATCAAGGACTTCGACGTCGTTGACAGCGCCACTTGGGCTGATATCCCATTGTAGGTGTATGCTTCCAGCGAGCTGGGGTTTAAGGGCTTGTTCGTTGTAGTAACAGGCTTGATAGTTTTCTTTTTTTGATGAGATGACAGCAGAAATCGGAGAGTCGCTCCCATCTTCAAAACCTTTGTCTTGAGCGTGTGTTTCGGCGCTATCGTCTAGCTTTTCGTCGGACTGCAGTGGCGCCGATACATCGGTGTTCGTGGCATTAGCCGTCGATTTGGGCGAGCTGGAGCAGGCGAGGCTTAGTGTTGAGCATGCGAATAAAACGATAAGTTTTTTCATTTTTGACTCCTTTTATGCTGTGTTACTTAAAAATAAGCGAATAAGTTTCGCTCTCTAAGTCGCTAGAGTATAGCAGAGCAATGAGGCGTTTACATTATTTACACGAGCGCAGCAAAAAAAAAGCGCTACATAAAGTAGCGCTAAATTTCAAGCTATTGCTCTAGTCGTCGGCTTGGTAGGGGATAAGAGCGATGTGCCTTGCGCGTTTAATAGCAGAGGCGAGTTTTCGCTGGTATCGAGCCGATACGCCAGTGATGCGTGAAGGCAAGATCTTGCCACGTGGGGACAAGAAGCGTTTTAGGAGTTGGATGTTCTTGTAATCCAAAACGAGGGAAGCGTCCGCTCTGAAAGGGCAGCTTTTGCGTTTTGGGCGTCTAAATCCGCGTCCAATGGAGGCACGTGCAGCTGAGGCAGCATTTGTATTAGTATCCATAGTTTCTCCAAATATTTCTAAAATATCGTTAAAATAGCAAATTATTGATGGGTGGGAACTTCTGCGTTACAGCTTGGGCATACCCAAAACATACCACTAGGTTTAGTGATGCGCACCATTTTCATAACGCTCATAGCCTGCTCTTTGCCATTACTTTGGCAAGAGGGGCAAAGTTTCACATTCGTGGCCTTTTTACCGATAGCAATCTTTGCGGGTCTACGCGCTGCCATATTTAATCCTTACTCAATACCGGAAGTCTCCTTGCTTTGTGGCTAAGCGAATCTGCAATAACCGCAGACGCCAATTGGGTGAGACCGCCCGGTAGTTTGCAGCCACCCAATGCAAGGCGCAGAGCTATTAACAAAAAACTCAACAATTGTAAAGCTAAATCTTACGCAAAGCACTTTCAAGCCAAAGCCCAGCTCTCCCCGCTTTCGCCTAAGGAAACTCGGATTAATGCGATTTTTATGTTTTTTTCTTTGGTGGGGGAAGTGTCCCCCTACGTGTCAACCCCGCGCTGTGCGCGGGTTTGCCACTACCCCCACTACGGGGGGCCAGCCCCCCGTAACGCCCCCAAAGCGATGGTTCAGCGCTTCCTTAAGGATACTCTGATTAATGCAAAATCCGTAGGGGCAGCTTTCAAAGCTGCCCTTGAGCAAAATAACGAAAGTCGGCGCGTTTTCAAGAAAAAGTCAATAAAATCAATAATCTACATATAAGAAAAGATTTTAAGGCTGATAGTCCGAGGACCCAATGAATCAGAATATCCCTAAAGCGAGACCTTTGCACGGACCAAAAATTTGAATGTTTTTTCCAAAACGAAACAGTTTTAAAGAAAATTAGTCGTTTTGTAGAGAAGCAAAACAATAAAATGCGCATAAAATTAGGCATGCAGATGATAGAATGGCAGTTTATTCGGTAAGCGTTTAAAAAGTGCTTTCTTTTGGGAAGGGGGGTACGGGGGGAAACATCTTTTTTTGTGCAACAAGAAAAGGGTTTCCCCCCGTGCAAAGCTCCCTAAAGCTAAACTCTACTTGTATAATCTCGCCGTAAAGTATAACTTCATTATAGGTAGGTCTGTGTCGGTGGTACGGCCTGCCGTGCTAGTGAAGACAGAGTTAGGGAAATTTGCTTGACATGCAGAGCGTTCATGTAAAGGTCACTTTTTCACTAAGCTGCTTGTACAGAAAACAAGTGAACTCATGCTTAGCAAAAACCACCGTTTGATTCAAAACCGCTTGCGAAGGAGCTAAAATGCGAACAATCTCGCTGCAAGAACTTATGAGTAGCAATGAAATCAGCAATATTTGCAATATATTGGAGGGAGGCGGTATTGTCTGCTTGCCTTGCCGTTCCAGTTATCGCATTGTTGCCGTTCTTACCAACCCCAAAGCCGTCAATGCGCTCCAGCACTCCAAACACCGCACTTCCAAGGCGCCCTCTCTAGTTTTTATTCACGAGTACCGCGCGCTAAAGCAGCTGGTTCGCCACATTCCGCCTCAAGCCAAAATACTCGCCGAGCAACTCTGGCCAGGCGAGCTCACCATTCGCTTTGAACCGCATCCCGAAAACCTTCCGCCCCAAGTCGTTAAGAGTCTAACCAAGGCCAATGGCAAACTCGGTGTCCGCATTCCCTCTGAGCCGTGGATCCAGCGCATTCTTGAGCAACTTCAAAAGCCATTACTCGTAAGTTCTGCTAATCGCGAGCGTAAAGTTGGTTCTTCATCCCCCGCGATGATTCGCAAAAACTTCGTTTCGCACGTCGATGTCTTTATCGATGCTGGCGACATTCCTGCCACGGAACCCTCGACAGTCATTGACTTTAAGGGCGATACTGCCGTGGTCAAACGCCCTGGTTCCATTGCCGAGTCGCGCATCGCATCGATCCTCGAGAGAGCGGCATCCTAAGTTCTTTTTGTGGGGGCAATGCCTAGGGCAAGCGAAAAGCTCTGTCTAGGCCAAAAACTGGGCGGGGCGTCGCGGGGTGTCCCCGCGGAAGGGGTAGCGCAAGATCACCCGAAAAAGTCGATAAGTGACGCATTTTGTGCGGCGGTTAAGCGGTTAGCTTAAACGTCGCGCAAAATAAAGCGGAACTTATCGAATTTTGAGGGAAGCTTGCGCGTAGGGGGAAACTTCCCCCAACAAAATAAAAACTTAAAAACAGCCAAATATACGACTTTGCGGTTGCCCTGGGGGTAGTCCCGCGGTATCCGAGTCTTCTCTGGGAAGCACTGTAATATGAGCCACAAAGATCATGAAGAGCAATGGTACGAAGAGGCTGAGTCCGTCGACGTATCGGAAGCGCAGATGAGGAAATACGGCGAGGGTCTTGACTCTGAGCCTGAGCTTGACGCTGTAGAGGCGGATGAAATTTCGGAGGATGAGGAAATCCGGCGCATTGCCAAGCAAATCCGCCGTGCCCGCTTCAAGAGCACAAAGTTCTCGCCTGTACGCTTCCTGTTAATGCTTGGCGTTTTCTTCCTCGCGCCTTGGCAAATATGGGGCGATCGCGACGATATCGCTTATTATTTTAAAAGCGAAACGCCGCAAGATCTGGGCGATGGGATGTCTTACAGAAGGCCTGGTTTTAACGAGGTCTTTGAGCCAAAACCTCAGGATTTTCCCGATAATAGCTACGTCAAAATTTGGGGATACCCTGTACGAATGATGGGGATAGAGACTAATGAGGGTATACTTAAGCGCCACCAACGAAAAGTTTTATATCAGGTTAATGGCAGTACTGTTTTTGTGCAGGAGCCTATCGAAGGTTCGCAATTTGTGAGTTTTTTCTCGCAGATGGGGGCTGCCTTTAACGCGGAAAACGTTATTGACTATATTGAGGTCGATGGGCGTTTGCGCCGTTTCGATGCCGATCGCGATGGGATTTATCTTCCGCTGCGACAGCACTTAGCAAAGCGATACAACATGCAATTTTGCTCGGATCTTACGAAGGCGCAGCGGCTGCGCGGTGAGTCGCTTTTGGGGAAGGGCGGTTTGAGCTTGCTTATTGACGATGGGCATAGCGCGCAAACGAGTGAGAGCCATACTACGGCGTCGCTTCTCAAGGCGCGAGCTGCAACGGCAAATCGTGTTTTTGCCATTGGCAACGATAATGTTCTGCTGCACAGTAACGATGGGGGGCAAAACTGGGAACGAGAAAAATTAGACACGCACAAGAAGATCTTGTCTTTTGCACTAGATAAAGAGGCAAAGTCTGGGGTTTTTGTCGGTGAAGATGGCTATATCGCGCGCGGTACTGCACCCTTTGGCGTGATGCAGAGTATCAATAATAGTAGCAATCAGGACGTTTTAGATGTCGCCGTGATCGATGAGCAGCACATGGCCGCTGTTGGGCGCGAGTCTTTGGCCGTGTACAGCGAGGATGGCGGAGTAACGTGGAAGAATGCTGAATTTTTTGATCCTCCTGATTTTAGGGCGCTGATGGCTGATGAGGGCGAAGATGAGCTGCTTCTTGTGGGCAGTGATTCGCAAATCTTAGTAAGAAAATATGCGCCAAGCGATGGGGAGGAGAGCCAATGGCAGCGCGAAGTTTCGCCCGCAAACTGCGATTACCGTAGCCTTACAACGCATCGAACTCGCGATGGGAAAACTTTAGGAATCGTTGCCACGGGAACGGGGCACACGCTTGCGTATCGCGATGCAAAATCTAAAATTTGGCGCTTACTTGAGCTTGATAACTGTCCTGGAATTGAGCTTAACGATAGCATCAACGCGTCGGTTTTTGATGATACAGGTAAGATTTGGGTTGGGGTTGGTAATAACGGAAGTATACTGAGAAGCGAGAACTTTTTAGAGCAACCGGTGCAAGCGATAGCGGGTAAAAATAAAGGTTTTACTCTTTCTTTAGCACTGGCAATGGGTGAGGATTTGACCTCGGCCTTGGCTAGGGTTTACGGAAACTATAGTAGGCGGCACTTAAATAGCGTACGGTGGCATAACGGCGTATTTTATACGGTCGGCGCGGCTGCAACGTTTATGCGAAGCGAGGATAACGGCTTTACTTGGGAAAAGCTGCAATTACCAAGCGTTAGCGCGGATTTACACGACATTTTGTTTGTAGATGTAAACACCGCCTACATCGCTGGGGCGGGTGGATTGCTGCTTAAAAGTACAGACGGCGGTGAATCATGGAATAAACTCGAGTTGAAGTCGCAGCGAAGTTTGTACAAATTATATGCGAACAAAGAGATTAAAAACGGTATTTTATTTGCTGGCTCACAGGGTTTGTGGGGTTATTGCTATATCGACAGTGATCAGTGCTATGCGCGTACGAAGTCGAAAGATTTTGCGTATTACGACATAGCGCTTGCCGCAGCTTTTACGGCGATGAATCAGATGCAGATCTTTGCGGTGGGGGGCAAAGCCGTTATTGAGCGAATTAACGACATGCCAGGCGCCAGTGAAGAGAATTACGCATCGCTGTTTAACAAAAGACAAAAGAGCGCGGTACGTGCGATTGCAGCGGCTAAGGAGTATTTGCCCTTTACCCCAGCTTACCCACGTGGGCAGCTTGCGCTTGCGGTAGGTAGCGAAGGTAGCGTATGGCGAAGTCTTGACGGCGGTTACAGCTTTAGAGAAGAGGGGAGCGGGACTAGGAACGATTTAGAACACGTTATCATGCTTCAAAACGGAGCGCGAAGCGCCATTGCAAGTGCCAGTGAGGTCTTGATTGATGAACATGCGCATGGACAGTGGCGTGCGTTGAGCTTTAAAACCAAAGGCTTTGAGCGAGCTGCGCTGCGACGAATCGAATTTGGCCCCGAACAAAGAATACTGGCTTTAGACGAGCGCTGCATTTTTGCCGAAAATATCGAAGAGCGCGCGTTAGTCGCGATCTACTGCTCTGAAACGCCATTGAAGGACATGGCGCTTTTGGGCGATGAAATGTACATCTTAGACGCTGAACAAAAGTTATGGAGATTTACGCTAGAATCGCTTTTAGCTGCGCTAAATAAGCCTGAGCTCTTAAAAATAGATTTGTCGCTGGAGGCTACGGCGCCTGGCGCTGCATCGCAGCTCAGAGCTTGCGGCGAGACGCTTTATCTATTGGCTGAGAAGCAAGTCTTTGCGCTAGAAAAAGGCGCGTTTAAAGCGCTCAATAGTTGTGCTTCCGATGTGCAAGCGCTTTTATGCGAAACGACGAACGCTTTTTGTGTAAAATCTGATAAAATAGTAAATATACAAAATAAAGAACAGGTTTCCGTTAATTTACCTACAGGAAGTTTGGGTTTTGCAGCGGCTAAAGATGGCGTGTTCTGGGCAGTGGGGGCGGCAGGGGTTTATAGAAATTCGTCGTCTTCGCACTGGAGCTTACGCCGCTCTGAAAGCATAGATTTGCGAGCCGTAAAATTTAGCGCTGATGCTAAAATCGGTGTAGCCGTTGGGGATCGAGGAGCGCTTTATTTAAGCCATGATGCTGGTAAAACGTGGATAAAACAGCCTAACAGCGAACGCCAAAGTTTGCGCGACATTTGTATTTCTCAGGACGGAGAGCGAGCGTTAGCCGTTGGTGATGCGGGTGCTATTTTAAGAGCGCAGCGAATAGCGGGGCGTTGGACTAAGCTCAATATGGAGCTAAACATCGACTTGTCCTCCTGTACTTTTGCGCAGATTGATGGGGAGGAGCAGGCGATTATTGCAGGTAAGGGCGGAGCTCTCTACATGACCGAGGATGCTAAAATGTCGCGATTTAAGCTCATCTCGTCACCGTCATTTGAGGATATTCGCTCTTTAGCCACGGCGCAAAGTGGCGTCGTTGCGGTGGGTGGGCAAAAACAAGATCCTTCCCAAATTTGCGAGGATGGCTTCATTCTTATTGCAAGACAAAAACCGAGTGATATGCGTTTTTGGGTAATTTTATATGCCCTGCTCACGCTCTTTTGGCTTTACACCACCTATAAAATCGTTCAAACGCTGCACACACTTAGTAAGAAGCGGCCACAAAGTCTTGCCTAATATATCGGGGGGCTAGCACGCTATTTCGAGAAGTACGTCGAAATTTGATGGCTGCATGCCATGGACGGCGTGGGTCAAGATCAACTAAAATATGCGTTTAATGACGTATTTTATGCGCTAGTTTAGAGATTAGCCAAAACAATGCATAAAATAACACGACACTTCACGAATATTGCAGGAAGCTTGCGCGTAGGGGAAGTTCGCCTCCTCGCAAATAAGCGTGCAAAGCTCTCTGTTTGCTTATGGTTCTCGAGAGTTTTTTAAGTTTTGCTGCGCTTTTGCGAGTTCTTTTTCGAGGCGTGGTGTGGAGCCCGCGCTGGCGATTGACTGTTGCAAGTAGGCGCATTCGGCGAGGTAGTCGGCGTTTTCGCGGGCGATGACGGCGCGGATGTAGGAGGCCATAGCGTCGGGAGGCAAGCTTTTGGAGTAGTCAAAATGCGAGCAAGCCAAGGTGGGGGCTAAGATTGCGAAGGCTATGTAGGGAATGAATTTATGTATCATCGCGCTTGATGCCAGCGAGTTTGTCGGCCCAGTTTTCGGGGAAGCGGCGGTAGTAGCCTTTAGCGATTTTGTGGCTGTAGCGCGAGGCGATGTTGAATGCGAGCGAGGGGATGCCGACGATGGGTAGGTAGAGAGGGCCTAAGAGACGTGATTGACGTTGGTGGCCGCGTTCGTGGGCGATGTCGCGTGCGTTTGCGCTTGTAGTTTCCATGATGATGTAGTCGCCAAGGCAGACGCCAGAGCCGAAAAGTTTTTCGACGTACCAGATGCCGTCGTTTTTTTGGACTTTTTGGCCGCTGGCACGGCAAAGCCCGAGTACGCCTAGACCCGCGAGGTGCTGTAGGAGTTGCCAGCTGTAGAGCCCGATGCGTCCTACGTGTTTCATAGATCTGTGTAACTGACGGTGTAGACGGAGTCGGCGCCTTTCATTTTGCCGGTGCTAAAGCCCAGTTTGAGGTAGCGCGAGCGCTGTTCAGCGGAACCGTGGGTAAAGGTTTCGTGCTGGTGTCCAAGGGAATCGTCGCCCACTGCGGCGGCGGCTTCGAGAGCGATTTTGATGTCTTTGTCGCTCAAGGATTTGAAACGTTCGTTCTCATGGTGCGCCCAGACGCCAGCGTAGTAGTCGGCTTGGAGTTCTTGGCGAACCGATAGCTCGTTGGCTTGTTTTTTGCTTCCCATGGCCGAGAGGCGGTTTACCTCGCGCATGCTTCCGGTGAGATATTGAACGTGGTGCCCGACTTCGTGGGCGATGATGTAGGCGTAAGCAAAATCGCCGCTAACGCCGATGTAACGCTTCAGGTTCATGAAGAAGTTTAGATCGATGTAGACGGATTGATCGGCGGGGCAATAGAAGGGGCCAGTTTCACTTTGTGCTTGTCCGCATTTAGAGTGGGTTTGCTTGCTAAATAGTACGAGTTTTGGAGGGACGTAGTTGAGCTGATGCTCCGAAAACACGCTAGTCCATACATCCTCGGTACTTGCCAAGATAACGGACGAGAAGTGGGCAAGTCGTTCTTCTTCGGGATCGACGCTCTTTTTGCAGTTGTCGATGCAGTTTTTGTCGTTACTTTTTTCGCATTGGCACTCGCATGTTGTGCACTGCGCGCTGGGCGCTTGGGCTAGATTGAGCGCCCCCGTATTCCCTGTGATAAAGTATAGTAACAGACCGATGATAGCGATGGCACCTCCGCCAGCGGCGGCAACTTTTGTGCCCTTACGTCGATCGTCAACGTTCTTACTCGTTCTTCTTCCTTCGATTTTCAAGGCTGAACCTATTAGTTTGTTGTTGTAGGGCTTTCGCGTAAAGAGCAAAAGCTCTTGTCAAGCATTGGGAATACGCTAGTAAATGAGAGGGGCAAACGCACTCATCATTACGGAAATCTTTTATGCCCAAATCAACTACATTGTTGTTGTAAGAAGAGGCCTTTGCTCTGAAGCAAAGCCTCACCATTAAATCCTTTGCGAGGCTAGAAATGGTGAATTTAATTTTACAAATCCGATACAGTTTTAAACAAAATGAGACATTTTGTAGAGAATCATAACTTGATAATGCTGATTAAATAAGGCAGGTAGAAGATAGAATGACATTATATTCGAAAAGAGCTTAAAAGAGTGCTTTCTTTTTAGTGCCACAGCCGTCCAGGCTGTGGCCGCTTCGCGCGCGGCCTCAGCCGCGACCAATCGCTGACATCCATGTCGCGATTGAAGAGAGGGGGGTGCGGGGGGAACCTTTTT
>JBBAEA010000093.1:0-14521 GCA_041656175.1 Bradymonadales bacterium
GCGAGGGCGCTTGCAAACGTTATTTTTTAGTTTTTGTCTTGACAATCAAGACGGTATCTCCGCGAGGACAGCCCGCGACGCCCCGTCTAGGTTTTGGCGAAACAAGGCTTTGTGCTTGCCCCAAGCTCCGCCTTTCGCGCGCAAGTTTCCTCGAAAAAAGCTCAATTTGTGCAGTACACTCTGCGATGTTTCGGCTATTCGCCGTAATTTCGACATAAATATCGAAATCGAACGCCGTAGACGCCCTGTGGCTTGCATGCCATGCATGAAATGCAAGCCCACGTCGCATAAAATACGCTCATTACGCCTTTTTCTTAGTGTTCTTGCACTACACCTTTGCTTTACTAAGGGCTTCGCGTTAATTTTTCACATCGCAATATCGCTAAAATAGCCTACGAACTTCGTAGAAGAAGAGATCGCCAGTGGCAAATAAACCCCTCAACAATCCCTCCATAAAGAAAAGCGAAACACAGGCTCTTTCCGTTGCTGTGCAGTTTACGAGCTTTGTACGTATAGCCTTCGCGCTCCTACTTTTGTTGAGCACATTCATCAATATGCAGAGCATCAGCCAGGCAATATTGCTAGAGCTGCACTACCGACTTTTACTCGCTTGTTTGATGGAAGTTTTCGCATTTAGCGCGATCATTGGACTACTTCTTCGCACAAAACGTGGTATTCGTGCCATTTTCTACGTAGGACTATTTCACGATGCACTACTTGCTAGCGTCTTTGTCCTGCTCTCAGGCTACGATGAAAGCCCCTTTACATACTTATTTTTGATCGTCCCCCTCTACAGTGGGATCAGCTTACAACGTCGCGGTGGCGTATTTGGGGCCATCGCATCGACAACGGTGATTTTACTGCTTTTTGTGGCGCTACCTTTAATAGTAGCAGTCTCCCACAAAGATTCCTTGCTACCACTGTATTTTCAGCGTCTTTTAGTGGCTTTAGACGTTACAGAGGCAGTCATTAACTGGCAGCGCTTAATATTACTCGTTTTAACTTGTTTTGGGGTAGGCCTTTTAACGGGACAACTATCGCATTTCTACGAGCGAACTAAGGGGAAGCTAGAGCAGACTTCCTTGGCACTCAGCGCGTTTAAAAACCTACACGAAAAGATTTTGAACGCGCTTCCAAACGGCGTCATAACCACAAACGCCGAGAACTCCGAGATTATGTACTTCAACCATGCGGCTGCCACGATGTTTGACTTCGCTGAAGAGTCGCGTTTGCAACTTCGTGAATTTTTTACGCCAAAGCTCTCTATGCAAATGCTAGAGCGAGGCGAGCGTAGTTATCAAGTCTCTTGTCAACAGTTTGTGCCAGCTCCAAAACACGCGCTTGACTTATACATTATAGAAGACATCAGTTCGCTCAAAGAAGCACAAAAGATTTTGCACAGAACACAAAGATTAAGTGTTTTAGGCGAATTTTCAGCAAAAATAGCCCACGAAATAAAAAATCCGCTAGCCTGCGTCTCAGGCTGTGTCGAGATGTTAACGATGGACTCCAAGAGCGAGGAGGAACAAACGCTACTAAAACTGCTCAGCAGTGAAACGGAGCGTCTCAATAAATTATTGAATAATATTTTGGTGTTTTCGAAAAAGCCAAAATTAAACTTCACATTACAGTCGATTCAAGAAATAATCGAGAACACCTGGGAGCTTCTAGCTCGGGATCAGGCAAGTACGGGTATTGAGTTTCACAGCCAAATCGATGTGAAATTCGAGGAAAAGATCGATGAGACGTCCTTTTCACAGATTTTGCTCATTTTGTGGCGAAACGCGATCGAGGCAATGAACGGCGAGGGGAGCATTTTTTGTGAATTGGCTAAGACAGACGAAACGGTGTTACAAATCTACAACACGGGTCCCAAGATCGCGTCCGAAGAGGAGAGCAAAATTTTCGACCCCTTCTACAGCACCAAAGAGCGCGGTTCCGGCATAGGGCTAGCCGTCGCCAAACAACTCGCCCAGGACACAAACCTCCTGTTACGCTTGAATTTGTCGCATGAGTATTGTTGTTTTGAGCTAGTTTTCAATGCCCACGGTGGCAACGCGGTGCAGCGCGAGTACGAATTTGAGTTGAGGAGTGAGGATTTTGTTGAGGATTAGCGCGTTTCATCGCGTATCTTGGGTGCATAAAGCGTGATTCTACGTGGCTGTGTAGGCCTGCAAAATGGCGAAAGCCGTGAAGCGTAAAGGATGCTCGAGTGCGAGCCAAAATCGACGTTGATTTGTGCATAGTGAACGGCGTCATCTTTTTACATTTATGGCTTGCAATGGGGCTGTACGTTGCTTATACTCTACATGGGTGTATTTTTTACTTCGCTGGTGAGGAGTGTGATGGGAAAATCAATTTGTGCAACGTTTCTTCCAATTTTAATAATTTTTAGTTTTATTTTAGCGTGTGGTAACGAACCCATTGTAGTCGAGCCAGGCGAGACGAGTTTCCGCGTAGCTGGCGGAGCTAACGTTGCCAGTGACTTGGTCAATGCACAGAGTATATTTGGGCAAGTGGGCGATGGACCTTCAAGAAACAACACCACCCCGCCTAATACTGATATATTAAAGGAGTGTAGTCTCAACTCTAATCAAAGTTTTGAACTCATCGTAGTTGGGCAAGAAAAACGTCGAGTCTCTCTCAACAGCTCAGTCAATCTCTCGGTCATTGCGAAAATAACGACATTGGACGACGCGGGAAAAGTCGATAACGTAAGCTACGATAGCGGCATTGCTTGGACAATCGTCCGTGGCCCATCTGCGGCAAACAACGCAAGTATATCTCCCGAGATCAATACGCGCACCAACAACACCTTGAACACGACGACCTTCTCCTCTGGCACAGGGATAAGCAAATACTATGTCAATGCTTTCCACGCTTGTGCTAAGTCGCCCGCGACTTTCACCATCGAAGTTACTAAGCCCGCTAGCGTTGGGGATGGTGGCCTCATTAAAGGGGATAATGACACCATTAACAACACCGAACCACCAAGCGATTTAGGTAAAGGCGACGCAAAATATGATGGTAAAAATTTAGCCATCGTACCAGAGGGTGGAACCAACCTTATGGTCTATGCCAAAGATTCCGTTGACATCGGTGGCTTCTTCTTGGTCAACGATCTTGGTGAAGCAGGGGCCGAAATGATGTGGAAACTCGTGCGGGCAGGACAGAAATCAGGTGCTACTATCGCAGGTTCCACCAAAGAGTCGGGTAAAATCACTACAGGTCCTGGAGGGTATTTTAGTGTAAAGTTTGACGCCGGAAGCCGTTATGGCGAGCAGTACTACCTCAACTTCTATCAAGCGAATATGGCTGCACGCCCGTTGGTTATATCCATTAGGGTCATCGCACTCCCAGCTATTGGGGACAAACCCGATGCATCGCTCGGCGGTTCTAAACCTGCCGCAACCATCGATGAGAACGGAAACATCAAAGACAAAGATGGAAATGTTATTTCCAAAGAGGATCTTTTTAAAGACAAAGATCTCAAAGATAAAAATGGAAATCCTATTGACGTTAAAGACACTACCCTTGTGAAGGACAAAAATGGCAATTGGGTTTTGGTCGACAGTAACGGCGACCCCGTCTATGCGGATCTTGACGGTGATGGAAATTTAGATCCCATCGTTATCGTCGTCGATGACGATGGCGGTGTTGAAGGTTTTGATCTCGACGGCGATGCGAAAGCTGACATCCCCTTCCCAAGCTCGGTTGTTGTACCACCCAGCTTGCCACAACCTTCTAAGGGTAGCGCGAGCTACGATATTTATTGCTTAAGCATAGACGGCAAGAGCTGGTCTCAAAATTGTGGTCTGCGTAGAGTTCCCGCTGATTCCCATTTAAAACTGCAGTTCCGCTTTAAATTGAAAAATAGCTCCAAATACCTTACCAGCAAAAATATCGATGGTGAAGAAACAATGACATTCAAAGTCATTAAGGGAGCTGACCCCAATAACGACGGTGGCATATGGATAAACGGCAAGGCCGAAACCGACGCCGAAGGCAAAGTTACTAAAACTGGCAGCATCAACCCAGATGGCTCGCAGAACAGCGACCCCAACGGAATTATTAGCCTAGACTTTTACGCGGGCAACGGCTTTAGTTCTACCTATTATGTATATGCAGGAAGCGATAAAGCCACCGCCGCCATGATACCTATAACCGTATCTTACCTATCCAACGATTCTACAACCCAAGGGGATAAGCCCAGTGAAAACTCCGAGGATCCTCCGCTTTCACTACCCGCATACGACAGCAAAATCGGTAACATCGTATTCGTCGTTTTGGGCAACACCGCTCTTAAAACACCGACGGCTAGAACGCTGTACCTCGAATTCGTGCTCGTAAAAGACACAGTGGGAAGCAATGGTGAGCACTGCTCCAAGCTTTACGCCACAGATCCCAAATGCTGGGTACCCTACGAAAGAGTGCACTGGACCATTATTCGCGGCGCATCTACCAGCAATAACGCCTCCATAGGTTCTCCTATTTCCACAGCCGACGGTGAGAGTAAAACACGCAATAGATTCTATTCTGGAACTGCATACGACGCGCTCTACTACGTCAATGCATTTCATCCCAATGTCTTGAGCAACTCTGCCCTGCCAGCTGGACCCAAAAACCCACCAAAACCGCTGACTTACACCATCAGCGTTATACAACACAATGGCTCTGGTTCCGATTGTACGAGCTGCACTGACCCAGACTCGGGCGTCCCGACGGCGGCCATGTGTAAATCGCTCAACGAACTCTGCAAAGATGATCGCAGTAGCGACGCTTGCAAAACTTATGTAGACAACACTTTTAACTGTCAGCTTGGCGTGACGGAATGTGACGCACTACTCGATAAAAAGCTCAATGCCTGCAAAACCGACTCCGAAACAGAGATTGATGGACCAGACGGTAAATGCAAATACACCTTATCACTTATGGGAGAGCAAGAACGAATTATTCCTACAAAAAGTTCAGATACTTTCTCGGTAAAGCTCGTCAAATCTTGCGATGGTGACCCTGAGCTTGTAGCCAGTGACGAGGATATTTATTTGTTTAGCCTCGGTGCTGAGCCCAAAGAGGTCAACAACGGTCGCATCGCTACGCGAATCATAACCACAGATAGCAGCGGCGTAGCTAAGGGAAGATTTAATGCGGGAGCTGCCGATGGAGCATCCTATCACGTCGTCGCTAGCTACCCCGGAAAAGTCAAAGAAATCGACGAAAACAGAAACATTGTTTTCGAGACTGCGAACAACGCGAATGTGTCTTTATACTATACCACAAGATACACAGGAGACGATAATCTCGATCCTTCCAAGACTCATCTTTTGGAAATTACTGCAACCGTAAATGATGCTATCTTTGGTAATCCCCCTAAAACGTCCGTTGAGAGCGTCGATTTTTATGTCGTAATTTCAGACTACCTTAAATGCCATCATTTTGAGCCTAGTCTTGTTGCCAGCACGTTCAATAGCGAAAAACACGACAAAGCGAGCATGACGGGGGTGAAGAAAACCGATGATGCCTTCATAGCTCAACTCACAACTGATGCAGCGCAAAATAACACCATTAATCTCGCCAATAGTTTGACTATCGTTGCAGTGGGCAAGAACAGTGCTTCAGCGCCTGTTGCCTTCAACTGCGTAGAATCGACGTACATGCGAGATAATAACACTGCCGACGACCCCGAGAAGCAGGATAAGCTTAGCGTTACCCTAGACTTAGAACTGCTCCCCCTAAAGCTAGAGGGAAGCTATGATATGAACGTCATGCTAGATCTTGGCGGTTTCTTAGATGAGTCCACTACGTTGGGCGCCGAAATTGCGAAAGTACAACAAACTTTTGCTGAATTTATCGAAAAAGTAAATGGTAAAACTATTACCGAAGAATTTGTAAAACAACTAACTGCCCCTGGTAACTGTGGAAACTGGCTGTGCGGTGGCTCTGCCTGCAAGCTTTGCACAAACCTTATTGCTCTTTTTGAAAAACCTTTTGTGCAAAAACTGCTCGCCATGGGTATTGATGCACTACTCAATAAGTTAACTGGTGGTGTTGATCCCAAAGTGCCCGTTTGTAGACTCGTTGATGGCATTCAGTTCACCGAATTACTCGGAACGATTAAACTAGAACTTACCGGTGACAGCTATTCTGGCGATTTTGTGGTGGAAGGCGTTAAACTTCTAGGAACAGACTTAGACTCTGAACTACCCGTTATTAAAGGAAGAATTAGCGGAGCCCAGCTTGAAGGCTACAACAGCTTATCGATAGATCAGTTTGCCCTAAATTTTGCATACGGTGAACTCGTATACGGAGCCCTAGCAAAGTTACTTAATGTTGGCTCAGATGGAAGAATGGTATTAAACAAACTGATTGATTGTGAAAAACTCTTTAAGAACGGTATACTTGGTATGAATCACGATCAATTCGAGACCATATGCAAAACTGCAATGGGCGCATTCAACGATATGACAATAAGTTTCGTAGAATCCAAATACATCGCAGTAAACATTACGCTCGCGGGCTCTGCGAAGTTAGAGCTTGGGGAGAGCACAAGCGACAGTTATACAGACCTCATATACAACGGTAGGTGGGATGGTGAAGGAAGCATCGGCGGAGGCAAGCAAGTTGTACAGGGACTATGGGTTGGACTACGTAAGAAAACTGCGGGCAACAACAGCGACTGCGGTAGCTGCAGTATGCCTGCTTACAAAGACCTCGAAACCTTCATCGGCGAGAACAGCGTCTGCAGACGAAAAGTTAAAGAAAACCCGCCCGAACTCGAAGGAAAAGTAACGGCCAAAGACTGCCTCATGGGAACTTACGAAGTCGGAGCACGAAAAACTAATAATCTCTGCGCTGATAAAAAGTGCCAAGTAGCTGCGGTACCATTCTGCAAAGATGACGGCACTTTCAATGGCACGTTCACAACCGTGTCCGAAGATGTGATTAAACTCTTTGCTAACTACAATTGTAAGGTTGCTCACGATGATAGCTGCGATGGAAACGATGAGATTTATACAAGCAAAACTAGCAACATGAAATGCTGGAGCAATGGCGCGTGCAGCTGCGAAGGTGTTACAAACACTGAAGTTGCAGCTTGCAACGGTAGCGAGATCAGTTCCTGCACTAATCTGGACGCAAGTCCTGCTAACGTTAAGGAGCTGCTCGGTATTCAAACTAACTCCGTGGAACGTTTGGCTACTAACCTCTCTTTATCTATCGATCAAATCAAAGAACTTCTGCAGATCAAATGCTTGCAAAATCTATCAGAGACTGCTTGCAAGGCTACATGTGCTAATACAGATGGCTATGCGACCAACACCTGCTTAGAGTCGCCAGAGTTCGAAGTCTGTATGCCACAAGGATAGTGCAGGAAGCTTAGTCTAAGTAAACGCTCTTAACCCAGTTCATCAAAACCGCAAACACCCAAGGCCAAGAACAATCGGGTGTTTGCGGTTTTCGCTGTTTTAAGCACAAACACGCCTGCGTCACTGGTAGCACTTTGTTGTGAGCAAAACTTTCTTGATTTTCTTCAGGTTTTCACGCGATGATTACAAAAAATCAATGCATCGCTAAAAATGACCCCAAAAAATGGAATCTTTACTAAGCGTGCAAAGCTCAATGCGTATTTAAGTAAGCAGAAAAACTCTTCAATATACAATTTCCCACCTTAAACTATTTTAATTTGACCTTTGCTCTTTGTTTACGCTACTTTACTCCTATTGCATGCGCAAAAATTTTGTGCTTGCAATGATATTATCTCAATTTCTAAATCTCGAACGAATATTAAGTTATTAATCTAAACTTCTTTTGTGGAAGCTCTGAACAAGCGCTGTGGGGGCTTTGCGGGGACTTGGATCCCCGTTGAGGGGGAGCCGAAACGAGTAAAACTAAATGTTTGTAAGTTGATAGCTCACTTTCGCAGTGAATATGTCCAAGCCAAGCTCACTTGAGCTTGAGACACGCGAACAAGAAAAAACCGTAGTTTTTTTCATAAAATTAGATTTGCGCTATCGAACACAAGGCTGCATGCGTGCAGCACAAGTCGCAGTCGAATTTGTGAACAGCCGCAAACCCTCGCGCACTGCAAGGGCTTGGGTCGTAGAGGGATACTTCCCCTACAAATGTAATATCGTATTCATCAGAGCCTCACTATATATTATGATGCATCCTAAACAAGGTTAGCTCTCCATGCCAGATTCAGTGCAAAACAATGATTTTAACGTATCTCCTGAAGCCAAACGCGTGCTCTCTGCTATGCGCGGAACCAAGCAGTACTCGCGCTCAGAACTCGTCGAGAGTACAGGGATTGCTCTCGCTTCGTGGAAGACCGTTGTAGACGAATTGCTCGAAACCCAAGCCATTGAGCGAGTTGGTGCAGGACGCGCGACGCAGTACCAATTGACTGCTAAAGCGCGCGAGCATCAAGAAAAAGAGCTCATGCAAGATGCCCAAAGCCTAAGCAGACCCCCGACAGTACGCAGAAGAACCGCGGTAGTGCGCCCTAGCTCCACAGACGGCGCGCAAGTTGAAGGCTCTTTTTACGGATCGCGTGGCCTAGACCTCGCTGACTCACCCAATGACTCAGCTGCAAGCAAAAACGAACGCAGCAAGGATGAGCAAAATGCGCGAAACGCACACGAACGCCATAACCGTGATCGCGACAAAGCTAATAAGAGACTACCAAGTGGCTCCCTACTAAGCAACACCCCCTACTCCTTCCCTGTTACTGGTAGCATCAAGCAACAAGTAGCAGCTGCCGCAGCAACAACTGGAAAGTTTAAAACCATTTTTGTGCGAAGTAGTAAGGGCACACACCCCGCAGCCATCCCGCCACCCCGTTCTAATTCCAACCAAAAAACCATATCGCGCCAGCACCCCGCGCTTGCCGAGGCAAAGCAAGCAACGCGCCGCCCAATCATTAAAGCGCCAAAGCTCACTCCCCTACCCATCTCTTCTTTTCGAGGCGACCACAGCGGGCGCAACGAAATCGACGCAAGCGAACTACGTAAGGCTCTAAAAATCGATGCCGAAGAAGCACTCATCACAATGCTGAGCACGAGCAAACTCACGCACTTATTTTGGACAGCCTTCTCCGCCATTGCCAACAGCGGGGGCGGCACCATCGTACTCGGAATACGCCCGCCACATAACGAAAAATTCTTTATCAAGGGTGTTCGGCAATACCGTGAACTCGTCGAACAATTAAGGACTAAACCACCGGAGCGCGAAACAATATCCGACTTTGTTGTACATACAAAAGATATTTACACCGCTAGAGTTTGTCGCAAAAACGTCGTTGTCATCAAAATTATTCGCGAGGAACTGCTTCCACAACCCGTTTACGTTGGGCTAGATTCCTTCTGCAAAAAACCGCGAAAAGGCTGCTTTATCCTTAAAGATAATGCCGTCAGTAAGTGCAGCGAAGAGGAGTGCAAAGCCTTGTGGAGCCATTACCTCGGCAACGAAGAGGCCGACTGGCAACAAAGCGAAACCCCACGCGCAACACCCACCATCAAGCATCGCAGCATATCCAGCGACGACCAAACCCACGCCGACGCTAACGTTGGACACGCCAAAGCCACCATTCGCCCACCCCTACTCAACGACGCCCTGCGCGAACGCCTCTTCGAAATCGCTGAACCAGCCCACAACTTCCAACGCCTCCCCCTCACGCGCTTGTGCGAAATTACCACCGAACTTTGCCGCCACGCATCTCTCACCGCCGATGACATCGCCAAACTCATCGACCGAAAACGCTCAAACGTCATCAATCGCATTATCCCTCGCCTCTTGCAAGACCCGCGTATGCACCACGACAGAAAGTCCGACACCTACTACTATCTATAAATTCGCGCAGATTTCGCATTTATTGCTGGTATTTTTCAAAAATTCGCTTATGTATAGCTTGCTTTTGGGTGGGGGGAGTTTCCCCCCTACGCGCGGGCTTCCTCCTAAAATGCGACAACGAACACAAAATATTGTGCGATGTATTTGCTATTCGCGCATCCATCGCACAATATGTGTTCGTAGCGCATTTTCTTGGAATGTGTGCCAATCCATGGCACACAGCCCTACGGGCCGCCTACGGCGTTCCGTTTCGACATCCGTGTCGAAACGGAGGCGATCCCGCGCTACCCCCCCAGTCCCTTGCCTGTTACATAACAGTGCGTGAACATTACATATTACCACCATAGGTTAGCTCAATGTCAGAACTCAATATTACCCCAAGCGCTATAGAAGAACTCCGAAAACTTCATGCTCAAGCCTCCAACGGCGATGGCAACAAATGCATCCGCCTCTACCTCGCTGGCGTAGGCCACGACGGCCTAGATTGGGGCATGGCACTTGATGCTATCGAAGAAGGTGACAGCAGCTGCGAATGCGAAGATTTTCGCGTCGTGATTGAAGAGGAACTGCTCAATCTCTTAGGTGGCGTTAAAGTCGATTACGTCAATGAAGATGATGAGAGCGGATTTAAAATAGATGCCATGGACCCCGAATTCCTAAACTTTAGCTTTGGCGGTGGGTGCTGCGGTGGCGGATGTGGCGATTGTGGGGGTGGATGTGGTGATTGTGGCGGCGGATGTGGCGGCTGCGAAGATGACGGTGGCTGCGGAGCTTGCGGTCATTGGGACGATGAAGAGGATGAGGATATGGACGCTAGTAACGACAACATAGAAAGCTGAACTCGAGCGGACTATGGACAATACAACTTTGCAAAGACTTGAACTGGCCGCTAATGCTTGGTCGCGCTCTGAGCAATCAAGCGTCCCAGCGCTTTTTGAGTCTTTGACACTAGAGCAACAATATAAGGCGATCTTCACCCTACTGCGCAGCCCCCATAGAAACGTACGCGACTACGCTCTCACACGAGCTATCCAAAACGATTGGTGCGAGGACGAAATTTGGCAACGCGAACTGGCACAAGCCATTAATAGCGCAGATTATGTCAACGATGAGCTGTATGCTCAGCAGCTGCTGGTTTTACTATCTTACGAGTCGGCGCAACGCATCATACCCCACCGCGAGAAGCTTTATCTGGCTCTAGCCACCAAACACGCCGATTTGCGCTACCACGCACTCGTAGCCCTAGAGCAATCGCTAGAGACTGGAGAGCGCTACTGGGATCTGCTCCTCGATACTCTGCGCGGTCAAGATAGCGATATGCGCATCGTAGCAAGCCAAGCTTTCGTACGCCTCGCCAATAAAGACGCTCTCCCCGCGCTAGAAGTGGCGGCGCGTTACGCCTTTGGCGAGGAAGCCTTTCATATACTTATCGCGAGAATCGCCCTTGGCGAATCAAGCCTTGAAGGTGAGCTTTGCAAAGCACTATACAACGATGCAACCTCGTACGCCGCTATCCTTGCGATTGAACGCTATGGCAGCGCTGCTTCGCTCGAAGCGCTTGCTAGCATTTGGCGAAGTCCCTTCACCGAACCCACCGTACGCATTGCCGCAGCGCGCTGCGCAGCAAAATTCGGCGCAACTGATGCTCTGGATCTACTACAATCTTTGGCTAAAAAAAAGAGCGGTAACCCCGACTTAGCGCAGGATGCCTTGAAGAATCTCTAAACAATGCAAAAGCATTCAAAAAGCAGCTAGAGTAAAGCAAGAAAGTCAGGCGACCCTTCAAAATAAAGCCAATAAAATCAATACCTTATGCACACAAACGAGTTCCAAGGGCGCAAGCCCTTGGATTGGCTTTGGGGCGATTACCCCCATTCATCAGAGTTTCCTTAGCGGGAGACCAACCACTCCACTGCGTTCATAAGTAAAACTTTGTTGTCGTAGCCCGCATCATCAAAACCGCTGTTGCCGCTCTTAATTCCTAGACTATCGGTGTTGTCCCCAGCAATTGAGGAGTCGCCGATAGCAAAAAAGCGCCCCTTACCGATCTTCCCTGCAATAGCGTATGCTTGTCCCTTGACGCTAAGAATCGTTTCGATGCTACTACCATCATCTAGCGCAAAAGCAGTACCTGCATAGGATGCAACGCTTTTAACCTCACCATGTGTACCCTTAATGATAGCGTGTTCAACTGCGTTTTCGTGAGGCATTGCCGCTAGCGTAGCCATCGAAGTGTTCGTTAACGCCGTAAAACCAAATGGGTTGTTGCCATGCTTAGCGCTGAGCTTTTCGCTCATGTCATTAATGACCTGCACGCTGTCCCAGTTGTTGCCATCACGATCTGCTCCCGCGTGATCAGCAATAATCATGAAAGCCCCCCCGTTTTTCACAAATTCATGCACCGCTTCGATCTCGCTTTCGCTATAGTTTAAGCTTGGTTCCGTCGAAATTAGAAGATCGTAGTGTTTGAGATCTTGAACAGCATCTGTGCCGTAACTAAAAACACGGTCTTGTGGAAGTGTTTCGAGTACAAAGTGCTTTGTGTCCATTAGCGCTTTGCCCCAAGAGGAAAGTTGACCGTGCCAGTCGTCTTCTTTTTGCGGAATACTAGGGTAAGGGTGGCGCCCCGTTACGTCGATAATCCAGTCTGCGTTCCCCGCCATTTGATGATGCGCATTGTCGAAGAGTATTCGCTTGTATTCGCCGAGTGGGCAACTACCACCAGCGTGTAAGCAGTCGGGATCCTCGCAGTCTACAAGCGTATCGCCGTCGTTATCGATCTTGTCGCTACAATCGGCGCCAAGTTCCCACGCTACAGGCGCTGTGGCGTGGCAAACCGTGACGGTGGGGTTCTTAAAGCAAGACGGATCCGCACAATCCACGAGGTCGTTGCCCGAAATCTGTCTACCCCTAGGTGTCATGGCGTCATCTCTTGCGTTGGAACAGAGTTCATTCGTGTTTTCAAGCGTCTCGCAAACCGAGACAATGGGTAGCTGCGTACACCAATGGTTTTTGCAGTCAAACCACTGCGAAATATTACCCTGCTTATCGACGGTATTGTAATCGTTCTCGCCGTTTGAGCAGATAGCATTGTTGCTTTCGGCTTGCGGCATTTCGGCTTGAAGCCCAACATCATTGGCAAAGCACCAAGTCGTATCGAATTTACAATCGTTTGTGCAGTTTAAGCGCCCATAAGGCTTTGCGCTGTCGACATCTTTACACGTTTTATTGCCGAAGTTTTCGCCATCGCAGTCTTCGTCACCAGTAACTTTGCCATCGCTACATATAACAGGATCGGGCTCTCGGCAATTATCCAGCGAAATCGTACATTCGCTCGTACACAAAAGCTCTCCAGCAGGACGTGACGCATCAAAATCCTTGCAAGTTAAATTGTTAAAAAGACTTCCGTCACAATCCTCGCCCTTTTCAAGTACACCGTTAACATGACAACGCCCTTCCTCCGCTGAATCACAAGCCAAAACGCTAAAAAGGCATACACAAATAATGGAATTCGCCACCGTTAGTTTTCGCATTGTTTCTCCTTACTTAAAATTACGAAAAAATCTAAGCACAGTTCTAGCAACATTTGTAATTTTGGCTGTTCCAAAGCTCCAAAGCTCCAAAGCTCCAAAGCTTTCACAACAATCACGGACTTACTTACTAGTTTTTTGTACAGGCGATGTCAAGCGCAATTGTGCTAAATGTTCAATGTTATAAAGATGGAATAGATGCCAAATCAATGGTTATATGAAAATCGTGAGTAAAATTCGTCAAAATCTTGAAAACCCCAAATTTTCGGCTTACGCTGAGCTCGACTACGCTGTTTTATATAGATCGAAGCTGAGTATTCACGATAACGATTTTTTGCTAAAAAGTGGGGGGTAGCGCAAGATCACCCGATGCAGGGGCCGCAAAGCGCATTTTATGCCTTGGTTTGCCGAATAGGCAAAACGAGGCATAAAATTTTGCGCGCGCAGGCACATGCAGAGGGAAGCTTGCGCGTAGGGGGGCCTTAGCCCCCCAGCAAAAGAGTTGTCTACAAGGGCTTGAAGCGCGTAATTGGAATGTGTTAGTCTCTACCTTGCATTTTGGCGATTAAAGAAGGAGGCCATTGCATGCGGAAAATATTGTGGATATTCTTAGCAATCGTGTTGGTATTGAGCGTTTCATGCGAAAAGCGGCGCTCGTCCTCGGACTTGCCTGAAGCGCAAGACGACGAAAGACTGCAGCCCCCCAGTTCGCCAAGCGTAGCTTACGATGGCGACACACCAATGCTCGAAGCGCCAACGATTTTGGAGCAACGGGAAGGCAAAAGAGTCGACAACACAGAGCGCGCGTCGAAACGCTCGCAGGCCACGCGCCCAGGAAGTAGCTGGATTTACAACGCAAACAGCAAGGGCGGCGCCTTCGTTTTGGCGGCGGCGAGTAAGGCGGGAACGATAGGCGGCGATATGATTCGACGCATCGATCTGGTGGGTTCAAAACCCGTGGAACATGACTACAACCGCGATGTGAAAGGCGTACAAGGCGCATATATAATGATACCCGATGAAATGCGGGCGAGCGTGCCCTCGCGGCTTATTGATGCGGATGGGCTGTTTTCGGGAAGCATTTGTGCGCTAGTAGCGGGGCCCGATAAAACGATAATTGCGTTATCTGGAAGCATCGGAGGTGC
>JBBAEA010000094.1:0-14504 GCA_041656175.1 Bradymonadales bacterium
TGAGTGGGCGCTTTTTTTGTAGGCTCAAACGTCAGACTTTTACACAATAGGTCGGAAAACTTGCGTTTGCCTTATATAGGCATTTTCACTAAAATGCTGTTGGCACGAATCTTTGTGCTAAAGCGGATTTTTACAGGCGATGCGTGACTTTATTATAGCGCCATTAGCTTTTTGTGCTTTGACTCAGAGTAGAACGATGAAAAAAATTTTAAAGCCAAGCATAGTATTAGGATTTTTCACTCTATTGCAGCTCGCATTTTGTGGCGCTAGCAGTCAGCTCTTCGCCTACGGCGAGTCCAAGGGAGATTTCCCTACCCTAGAGGAGCGCCAACTGCTACTTCTTGCCAATGAAGCGCGAAACAATACGACGCTCGCACTAACAGATTGCAAACAATGTGGTGAAGCGCATTGCTATAAAGAGCATCTTCCCCCACTTTATTACGATTACGAACTCTCTAGAGCCTCGCGTTTCCACTCCCAAATCATGGCAGAAACCGAGTGCTTTGAGCATCGCTCTCCTTGCGTTCTCAAAGACAAAATTGCCCAAAGCTATCCATCGTGCAAAACGACTCGTTGTGCTTGTAAAAGCGATGTAGTGTGCGATAATAAAGGAGATACTGCCTTTACGCGTGTTCGCAAGTTTAACAAAAAGTTTCAAGTTGTTGCCGAGAACATCGCTATGTCTACCTTGAAGAAAGCAGAGTTTTTATTCAAAGTTTGGTTATGGGAAGCTAGCCCAAGCAAGGAGTGTAAGGCTAACGATATGAACGGACACCGCTGGACCGTGTTGAGCGAAGACTATAATCGGACAGGTTTAGGGTATTGGAAGGGATACGCCACCCAAAACTTCTCTCATCTCGCAGAGCCTGCCCCCTCCCCTATTAGCGCTGGCATCCACTTCGAGAAGAGCTGGGGCTTGCTTTTTAAAGCACACTGGTACTCCGACCTTGAACTCAGTGATTTTAAACTCAACATCGATAACCAATGTGTTTCCATGTCCATACTCAGCCAAGGAGCTGGAATCGTGCTCGCGTACGAAGCGCGCGAATTACCTGCCAAATTTAACTACCGCTTTGAAGCACAAGACAAATCAGGGAAAACCCATTACTATCCCTCCAAGGGCGCTCTGCAACGCGGTGGCCATGCAACGTGGACGAAGAAAAAACTCAAAACCTGTGCAAAAGATGCAGAGCTTAACGAACTCAGGGCGTTTAGAAGCTCCATCACAGAGCAAGAGCGTGCCGCCGAAAAACCGTGCGACGCATGCGCAGATTGTGGCTCATGCCGCCTAGAAGAGAACTGTACATTTATCGACGGTGTTAAAAACGAGTGTAAAACGACAGTGCACTGCGAAAACTGCCCTTAGCCCGTGTTTAGCAAACTCTCATAACTTAGGGTTTAGGATGAGAAGCTTATTTTTTTGTATTATTGTTTTTTTGGTATTTTCCCCTCATATGGCTTACGCTGATGGCACAGCAATCCAAGGGGATGCTCCTTCGTGGGCGGAGCGCGTGATTTTACTATTAACCAACGAAGCGCGCTGCGATCCTGTTGCCACGCTAAAAGATTGCAAGAACTGCGCCGAGAAATCCTGCTATAAAAAGCCTCTTCCCCCAACAACGTGGTCGCACGAATTGGCGCGCGCGGCGAGGTTTCATTCCACGAACTTGAGCTCTGCTAAATGCTTTGACCATAATTCACCTTGTCAACTGCGGGAAGATATCTCCACGCTCTATCCAGATCCTTGCGATGGTTCCGTAGAATGCGCCTGCGTTGGTGAAGTTAAATGTAATGCTGGCACGAATACCTTCAAAAGAATAAGCTACTTTGGCCAAAGCGGTTCGGGCGAGAACATTGCAATGGGTAACAGCGATCCCAAGCGTAGCTTCATGCAGTGGTATTGGGAAAAAAGCGAAAGTTCCACATGCGGATTTAGTATGGAAAACGGACACCGCTACAGCATATTGAACCCAGAGAACGTCAAAGTCGGCGTAGGCGTCGTTGGCACCATGAACACCCAAGATTTTGGCCGTGGTACAGCGCAAAGCGGCTTTAGTTCTGGAATTCATTATCCAAACGCAGCTGGTATGGTCGAGTTTAAAACGCACTACTACAGCGCTGAGCAAGAACTCAAGGTAGCTGCGCTAAACTGGGAAGGCGAGTGCAAATCGATGAAGCGTAGCCTCGGCACTAAGCAAAATGGCGTCTACAGCGTCAGTTTCGATGTACAAGCAACTTGTGTTCCCTACTACTTCCAGGGTATCAGCCAAGACGGCAGCGCAATCCGATACCCCGCTAAAGGCCGCCTCCTCTTTAACTGCGAGGATAGAATCTGGGAAGATGAAACGCTAGCCACCTGCGATATAGAGGGTGGCAGCGCAACAAGTGGCTCTGGCGATGCATGCAGCTACACTCCTGCCAGCAGTTCAAAGCAAAACTTAGCTCTCTTAGTCTTAGCTATCCTGGCAACTTTCGCCCTGCGTAGACGTAGAGCCATGGTTAAGTAAAAACCTTGTACGAGAGAATCTCAACTTAGCCGCTTTCTTTAGTAAACTTTTTCTCCGTCGTTTGCGCTGCGTTCTTATTGATGAACCGCTGCAGCGCAAATGACGACAAAACCGCGCCCGTTATAAGGAGAAGCGAATCTTTTCGATGTAGGCTTCTTGACCTTTAGTGCTCGAGGGCACTCTACCCACTACGTAAAGTGCATCACCTATCGAGATAGAGGCGTTAATCTTTGCCTGCTCAAGGCGAACGTAAGCACTGCTATTGAGGATTTTACCGCTGTCTAAGAGCTGCCAAACTAAAGCTTTCCCCTGCGTGTTTGGCGCTGCAGCCTCGGTCGCTGTCATGCCAAAGAGTGCTTGCGTTGGCATCTCTTTGAGGTAGCCTTCAACAAGCGCCACTGAAGAATAATATTTTTCATTCTCAGACAAAAACATCGAGCTGAGTCGATCACCATTTTCCGAAAACTTCACCATGGCTACGCCTACGCCGTTATCGGCTGTTGGGTGTCCATCAAAATGTGCGCCTCTTTGGTTCGGCGAATGTCCAGTAACGTAGATAACATCCATCGTTTTAGTCTCTTTGATGCCACCGTTGTTAATTTCAATATCTTCAGTGCGCAGCATAAGCGCATTGGCGGTGTCGGGGCGCAAACTACCGAATTCCTTAGTCCAAGTCTTGTTAAAGCTTGTTCCCCCATCCTCGGCCTTTGTGATGAAGAAATTAGGTGACAAGTACGATCCTGGAAGTACTCCATCGTGCATGTTCCCAAAAGTCGTACCCAGTAAATATAGCTTTTCATTGTACACCGACATTGCAGCGAGCGTTTCGTCCTTGCTACTTCCGTATTGTTTCTTCCACGCGGTATTGCCGTTCCCAGCGATCTTTAAAACAAAGATATCGCTACCGCCATACAGAATAAAGCCGCCTATATTCCCCTTGGTGTGTCCTGCCATATAAACGCCCTCGCTGGGTGCAGCGGCAATTTCGACTAAATCATCGTCGTACATGGTACCAAACTGTTTTGTATACAGTAAATTACCATCAGCATCGAATTTTGTTAGGAAAGGACTGCGACCCGCCGTCGTAATAATCGTTGCAAAGCTATCTGTGGTTGTACCACCAACATAGATATAACCATCCTTCCCAACAACGACGGATTTCCCGAAATCATCGCCTATGGTTCCCCATTGTTTGGTCCACACGATAATCCCGCTTTTTGTCATCTTCGTTAAGAATGCGTCGCTCTTTCCGCGCGCGATGTTTCCTTGAAAGACACCCGCGGTTTGCCCCGTAATATAAAGATTCCCCTCGGCATCTTGAGCGATATCGAAAATCTCATCATTATACTCTGTTCCCCAAATAGAATAAGTCCACTGGCACTTCCCTTCTTCGCAAATTTCGTGATTTTGACATTGCTTGTTGCAATCACCACAATTTCGAGCATCGTTTTGTGTATCTACGCAAGCATCGCCACATAATTTGGCGGAATCCTCGCAATTCATTATTTTGCAAAGCGAGTTCTCGCAATGCATTTCAGCGGCAAACTCGGCGAGCTTGCAAGCATTAAAGCAGCGCCCACAATGACGTGTGGTTTTGCTGGTATCGTAGCAAGTGCCAGCACAATTGTCTTGCCCTTCAGGACACTGGAGTATGCACTGACTAAATTGGCAAGCGTACTCTTCCTCGCATTTATTGTTGCACTCACCGCAATGATCTGAGTTCGTCGAAAGGTCTACACAGTCATTCCCACAGGGACTGTAGCCTTCGGCGCAAACACAGTCACCACCAACACATTTTTCGCTTTGAGCGCATGTATTATTGCAAGAACCACAATGTGAACTGTTTGTTTGGAGATCCACACAAGAATTATCGCAATTCTCTAAACCAGTCGCACAATTTTTACTACATTCGGAGAGAGAACAAACTTCATCGCTTTTACAAGCTGAACCGCAAGCACCACAGTTTGCGTGATCTGATTGCAAATCCACACAACGATTATCGCAATCGACAAGGGGATCTTGACAATCGACAACGCACTCTCCCGACTCACATTTTTCACCTTCCTTACACGCCCTATGGCAAGAACCGCAGTGTTTCACGTTTGTGTCCGTTTCAACGCAGTCCCCCGAACAATATTTCGTTGGTGCTACGCAATTGCGTACACAATTCGAGTTGAAACAGATATCATCGCCTTCACAAACGATGCCGCAGTCACCACAATGCTCCTTATTTTGCGCAATTTTCACACACTCGCCGTCGCAGAGTTTTTCGCCCAGAGCACACTGTTTTACGCAGCTTTTGTCGACACAAAGCTCGTCATTGTTACAAGCTCGATGGCAAGCTCCGCAATGTAGCAAGCTCCCACTAGTATCGACGCACACGCCGCCGCAGTTAAGCTCTTCAGCTTGACACTGCAGTTGCGTACAAACACCGTCCTTACAGATGGAATCTGCTTCACAGCAAATACCCGCACAGCAAACTCGAGATTCATTGCAGTCTCTACATGCATTGTCCGCGTCCTTAGAACAAGACAAAAGCACAAATGCCATCGCAAAAATTACGCCTAGTTTTTTCGACATTATATTCATCCTTTTATTATGCGAGAGCTTTGCACGGAGGAAAACCCTTTTGGAAGCTCAGATTTATTGGGGCTACCGCCCCAAACCCCGTCTTATGGCCTTGTGCTCTTAGACCCCTCTTTTCTTCCCTTTTTCCTAGAATCCGCAACAAAATCACTAAGAAAAGCCTCATTCGGTTTTTTGACTGAGTTCAAACAAGCCAAGATGGCTTTTCACTCTTTACTTTAGCTGTTGTTTGAGCTTTTTTGGCTTGAGCATCGTTTTACGCAAAACAAGAAGCCGCCAATGAAGGTTTTAAACCTACATCGCTTGTTTTATACGCGAGCACTTAGTTTATTTTCAATTTGCAGCGCTTTTTAGCCTCTGCTGGCGCTAATATAGCATTGCGAATTCTCTAAATCCAATCAAAAACGACATTTTTTAGCGTTCAAATGCGTCGCGCATTACAAACTTCTTGCAAAATTGATGAATTATTACGATAAGATTGTGTGTTTTTCGGCTTAGTGCATTTTCCGAGCCGAATTATTTTGGGCAAATGCACCAAGAACCAGATTAAAATCCACGGAGATTTCTATGTTTAGACGTTTTAGCCTTGTTATTTCTTTGTGTGCCGCAGCAAGTCTTCTAAGTTTTGCAGCATGCGATAAAAAAGAAAAAGCCCCAAATGCTGCTGATACAGCGGCAAACCTCGAAGTTAAAGCAGACGATGCCGCTGAACCTGCTGCGGATGCTGCTGCTCCCGAAGCCGCTGCCGAAGCCGCTGCCGACGCCGTGGCTGGCGACGCCGAAGCAGCCCCAGCCGACGACGCTGCTGAAGCTGAAGCAAACGAAGAAGCTGTTCCTAATGTTCCCGTTCCCCCTGAAGCACAAGCTGCCTTAGATCATCAGCTTCAGCTTATGGAAACAATCGCGGCGGCTGCCGAAAAAGAAAACTGCGCAGACGTTCTAGCCGAACTCAAAGCCATTCCTAATGAAGCCACAGAAAAGGCACAGGCTGCTGGAAAAACACTAGAAACTTTGTCGCCCGAGGTACAAAAAGCACTCGCCGATGCAAACCAGTCAAAGTTAATTTCGCTTACCATGAGGTTTATGGCCTTCCAAAAATGCGAAACTTCCCCCGAAAAAGACGCTGTAACGGCCGAAATTACTCGTCTACTCCAACCCGATGCCGATGCGCCTGCTGCCGCTGAGGCGCCTGCTGCCGAATAGGAATTAAAGAGTTTGTCTCCATAAAAGAAAACCCAAGCCAAGGCTTGGGTTTTCTTTTATGGAGACTTTATGCGCTTTTACCACTCGCCACTCCATAGCTCCAGTATAAAACAGGAAGCGCTCGAAAAAATTTCTAGCACCAAAAATCAGCTTACTAAAAAATAGCCAAAGGCTCGCTTCTAGCCCAATCACTGGGAATGAAGGTTTGCATATCGCGAACGATGCGCAAACTCGTGGCATCTTTTCGCAAATACAGGCGATTGCCTTCAAAAAGAGCGCCTACGATCTGTTGCCCTATGCACAAGACGCGCATAGCTTCTGAACATTTAGCGGTATTGAGCCCAAGTTTTAGAACGTAGTATTGCTCTTGCTCGCCTTGGATCAAGACGTGCGCAAAGCCTCGCTCAGCAATCGACATGGTGATCGCGATACCGTTTGGAACACATTCGGAAAGGTTCTGAAATACGGAAATCTCGTGACTTTCCGTGTCGTATTTCCAGACAAGAAGATCTTGGTCAAGAATAAATAAGCTGTTTGCCGACTTTCCACGTCCAAAAACTAAGGCACTCGCCCGCTCCACTGCAATATCAGCGATGATTTCGTGCTCTGCGATACGATAGATGGCAAGTCGCTGATTGTCGTGGTAACTAGCGAAGTATCTTCCCTTTTCGTGCAAAGCTAAAGCAGATGCTTGCGTTTTAGCCTCAATTTTAAGTTTAATATTCTGCTCGCCGTCGAAAAAAACGAATCCCATGTTCTCTGCATATGCGATTAACATGTCGCCCGCGTAAGCAATGATGCGTGGTGTCTCGGGGAAGCTGCTTAAGACTTCGATGTCGTTACTATCGAGTTTAAGGCGATAAACCTTATTATCATAGAAGGCTGCGATAATTTCGACATAAAGCTCGCCCGCACAAGCACAAGCGACAGGGCTTGGCAACGGGGATGCTGGCTGGATCTCTTGGGATGAAAAGAGGTAGGCTGACACGCTCTCTTCACGCAACGCGATGAAGCCGAGTTTTTGCGGCGATGGGAACATGTACTTGAAGCCAGGTAGTTTTCTCGCTGTTTTAAAGGCAATAGCGCGTTTTCGCAGATCGTAAATAAGAATATTCCCGAGCTTATTGGCTAGTGCGAGTAGATGATCCTGATAAACGGTAAAGCTCGCAAAGCCATCGATAATTTCGACGAGTAAAGTTGGTTTTGGCCGCATAGGATCAAAGGCGAACACTTTTCCGTTTTGGCTAAACGCGAGGAGCAGATCCCCGTGTGATGAGAGCCAAATCCCCTTCCACGGACTAGCATCTTGTGCGGGAAACGTGACAATACTTGCTCTACTTTGGCAATCAATGATCTCTACTAAATTCGGGCTAGCAAGAGCGACAAAGCGTTCAATGGGATCTATACAATAATCAAAAAGATCCGCTAATTCGTGCTCCCACTGCTCCTCCCCTATGCTAATGCGTAGCCCCGACTCCGTTTTTTCGGCGCTTAGGCTATCGATTAAATATAAGTTATAGCCAGCATCTTGAGGGGCTTCTTCAGCTTCTTGTTTTGCTGCGTAGTTAAACTGCGCAATAATACCCGATTCATTGTAAACCTTAAGGCTCAGCTGATCCAACCAAACGACCTCGCCAAGACTCGCCACTCGCGAGCTAGAGATAAGCTCCATACTCTCTAGCTTCCAAACCTTTAGCCATCGATCCACATCTAACGAAGCCAAATGCTCGGCGAGCGGGCAGAACGCCATCGCGTGGATTGCGCTAGCATGTCCAGTTTGCGGAGAAATGCTTACGGGGTCTACGAACTTAATCATTGAGGGCACAAAACGATGCGGTATGTCGATCAAACTCCACTCCTTGCGCGAATGCATTAAATGTGTAGCCGTTACTTATGGGAACAAGTCAAGGTGAAGGCTAGCTATTGCATACCTACGACAGACTCGTCATGACTGCGCACGAGCCAAAACAGCTGCGCGCATTATGCTTTGATTGCGGCTAAGGCGCAAGTATTTCAATATCATCAGCCCGTTCGTTTACCACTATACAAATTGCTTGCAGCATATTCGCACACAATGGTGAGCGTTATCCAAACGCAATGCTTGATGAAAGCCGATATTGGCACTTCAGCGTTTTGAGACTCTGCTCAATATTTCGCAATGATTAGAGCGCAAGCCCACAATTGGAGAGCAACGCAACGATGGCACCTCGCTCTCCAGCACGAAGCTTAGGAACTGCGGCACTTTCGCTTACATAAGTGTGGGTCGCAGAAATCTCGAAACCATCGGCGCCTAACAAGCTTCCCTCAAAGACGAAGAGCAAGACCTTTCCTCGGGGATTTAGACAGCTAGGCATCTGCGCCAAACTCGCCAAGCGCAAAAAGTGTAGACGCTGATCGCAGTCAAAACAAGGCGTAAAACATTGCAGCTCAATGTCTTTGTCTTGGGTTCTACACCATGCTTTCTCTTCGTGCAAATAGCCAAGTAAAGTATGCGCTTCATCGCTACTCATTTGCATAGACTTAGCAAAAGCTAATTGCAGCGGCGCAAAACGATTCTCTGCTTTCCCGATAACTTGCATTAAACGCGACTTTCCACGTGTAACTACATCTTTAATTTTGTTATCTTGGCAATTTTGTAGTGCTTCGTCTCTCCATCGATCACAGGCAAACTCCAAACATTTGGTACACCTGTGAAAATCAGACTCCTTCTTTGGACGTTTTTCATCTTGCCCCAAACAATAGGACATCATCATTTCGCAATATTCGTGGCAACAACGCTCGCTCATCATCGAGATCCTGTAAAGTTGCGTAGATGCTTCAGGGCAGAGGCTAGTCGTGATTTTACAGTTCCCAACGGAATGCAAAGTTTTTGCGATGTCTCCGAACTCGTCAATCCATCGAAATAAACAGCATGGACGACGTCGAACTGATCGGGGCGTAGATTATTCATCTGCTCTCGCAACCATTCTGCGTCAAAGGCTGTAATCTCCTCTTCTTGCGTGACCCAAGGTAAAAACTTCCCAATCGCTTCCTCTAGCTTTTTCCACCGCGCTTCACTGCGCAACTTATCCATAGCCCTACTTCGTAGCCGTAAATAAAACCAAGTCTTTACGCTACTCCTTTTGTGATCATAGTCCGCAGCGCGGTGCCACGATTCCATAAAAACATCCTGCACTAAGTCCTCTGCCTCGGCCAAGTTGCCTAAGAGCTGAAAAGCCAAAGCAGTCATAGCATGCGCGTGTCGATCGTATAACTCCCCCAGAGCTAGCGTGTCACCCGCTTGTACTCGCTGCATCAATACGAGCTCTTGGCTTTGAGCCTGCGTTTTCATTGGCACCCCCTTACCCAATGGCAGAACACAAAACCCGCTCGAAGGAGATCTAAGGCGTTAAGTGGCAAAATCAATATGTCCTATCGTTTTCTTTGTTCTAGCACCCGAAACTCAAGCTACCGACGGATGCGCCCTCTAGTCATAGCGTAGTTAAAAGCAAAAAAGAAGGTCTGCGCCTAAAAACTATGGACTCGAGGCTACTGCTTTATGGGCTAAGGCTTGACGAATATTCGACGCCAATGCGTGAACATTATAGGGCTTCTGCATAACACTGGCTTTGGCGATGCTACATAGTCGCATGCTTTCATCATCTGGGTACTTCGTCGTTACAATAACAGGCGCACCCTCGGAACGGTCGCGAAAGCCTTCAATAATATCAAAGCAATTTACACCAGGCATTCGCAAATCGACGACTAAAATATCAAACTCGGACTCGGCAATGAGACGCATCGCATCATTGCCGCTGTCGGCCGTCGAGACTTGGAAGCCTTCTACAAACAGCGTCAACGCCAACATGCGAAGCACGTTTAAATCATCATCTACGACTAGTATGTTTGCCCGTGAAGCCAACAAAGAACCTCAGTGTCTAACCCTGTGTGCAAGCATCCGAAAATGCAAGGCATGATACCATGTAAACTTTAATTTAACAATCCACTTAAATAATCGACATGTCGACTTCATTTTTTTTGGGGGGGGGAAGTTTCCCCCTACGTGTCAACCCCACGCTTTGCGCGGGTTTGCCACATCTCACAATTCCGACTACGATTTGCGCTGCACTCACGCAGGCTTGCGTTCGATTGCGCAAATCTAGTCTCATGAAAAACCTACGGTTTTTCTTTCTTGTTCGCATGTCTCAAGCTCAAGCGAGCTTGGCTTGGACATGCTCACTGCGAAAGTGAGCCATCAACTCGCAAAACACTTAGTTTTGCTCGTTTCGGCTCCCCCTCCGCGGGGACACCCCGCGACGCCCCGTCCAGTTTTTGGCCATAATAGAGGTTTACGCTTGCCCTAGGGGCCAGTCAGCCCTAAAAAACTCTGATTCATGTGAAAATTGGCAAAAAAGTAGCTAGATCAACGTAAGGCAAGTCAAAGAGGCGTTCGAAATAAAGCCAATAAAATCAATGCTCTACACACAAAATCAGAGCTTCCTAACGTACGCAGACACTCTCGTATAACTCGTCCAAATAACATGCGACGGTCTCGACTAAGGCGTCGGACTCGCTTTTTTGGAGGTAGCGCAAGAGTGTCCCATCTTGGCGGAGGCTATATTTTTTAGGCTCCAAGAGTACGAGATCCATCAACTTTTTGGGGTCTACGCAAGACTCTGTTCCCAGCTCAATACCAATAGACGTATAGCTTACGGTCATTGATTTGGCGCCAATACGTTTAAGCATAATCTGAAGCTCAAAGACGTCCTTTAACGCATAGACCTCGCCTGGCGCTGATCCGAAGCGATCTAGCATCTCTCCAAATATGGCATAAAGCTCATCAATGCTCTCGGCCCCAGAAAGACGCTTGTAAAATAATAATCGCAGTTGAATATCGGGGATAAAAGCTTCGGGGATATAGGCAGAAATAGGTAGGGTAACTTCGACCTCGCTTTTGGAGGGGAGGCTTTGGCCTTGAAGTTCGAGTACCGCCTCTTGGAGTAGTTCTGCAAACATCTCCAATCCAACGGCGGCAATGTTACCGCTTTGCTCTGCCCCCAAAAGATTGCCCGAACCACGTAATTCCATGTCGAGGTAAGCGATTTCAAGCCCTGCACCGAGTTCGCTGAGCTTCTCAATTGCCGCTAATCGCTCGCGCGCCGTGTCGCTTATCGCGTCGTCGCTGGTCAACAAATAGCAGTAGGCACGCGTTGATGAGCGCCCAACGCGACCGCGAATTTGGTAAAGCTGCGCCAAACCAAAACGCTCCGCTTTATTGACTATTAAGCAGTTTGCACTGGGAATATCGAGTCCAGACTCAATAATGGTGGTACAAAGCAATACATCGAGTTGCCGATGTATGAACTTATACATGCTCTGTTCCAGTGATTTTTCATCCATTTGCCCATGGGCAAGGCCAATACGCGCATTCGGAACACAGCGTTGAAGCATCTCAAGCATACGCGGAAGATCTTGAACACGATTATGCAAAAAATACACCTGACCGCCGCGCCGCATCTCATGCTCTATAGCCTGCGTAATCAGCGTTTCGGAGTACTTCGCAACGTAGGTATGGATCGAAAGTCTATCTAGCGGCGGTGTCGAAATAACGCTAATATCCTTAAGACCACCCAAACACATCTGGAAGGTGCGTGGTATAGGTGTCGCCGTCATTAATAAGCAATCGACACCTTGAGCTAGCGCCTTCATTTTCTCTTTATGCGCAACTCCAAAGCGATGCTCCTCATCGATAACGAGAAGCCCTAGGGACTTAAACTGCACATCTTTGGAGAGCACACGGTGCGTTCCAATGACGATATCCACCGATCCCTCCTCCAAACCCTTAAGTATTTCCTTCGTTTGTTTTGCTTTTCTAAAACGATTTAGCGCCTCAATGCGCACCGGCGTTGTCGCGAAGCGTTCCATAAAACTCTCGTAGTGCTGCTCCGCTAAAATCGTCGTCGGCACTAAAACCGCAACCTGTTTACCATCGAGAACCGCGCGAAAAGCAGCGCGCATCGCCACCTCGGTTTTGCCAAAACCAACATCACCACAAATCAAGCGCTCCATCGGCTTTGCCTGCGACATATCCTCCAACACCGCGTCAATCGCGCTAAGCTGGTCATCGGTCTCGACAAAGGAAAACGCTTCTTCAAAGGCTTCAAAATAAGAGTCACGCGCCGAGAACTGAAAACCTCGCTCGCCTTGGCGCTGCGCATATAGTTCAAGCAGGTTAATCGCAAGCTTCTTTACATCTTTGCGAACCTTCTCCTTCGTTCGCTCCCACGCTCCGCCCCCCAAGCGATCGAGGCGCTGTGGCTGCTCCGCCCCAGCATACCGCTGTAGCACCCTAAGGCGCTGTACTGGAATATAGAGTTTATCTTGCCCCGCATAAGAAAGCTGCAGGTAGTCACCGATGGTGCCACCCGTTTCCAAAGTGACTAAGCCGACGTACTGACCAATACCGTGCTCCTCATGCACCACATAATCGCCCTCACGTAATTCTTTAAACGCATTCAGGCTGCGGCTCTCCGCTGCGTTTTGCACGCGTTTTCGACGAATGCGACCGCCAAAAACTTCGCTCTCTGTGAGAATCGCAAGCCTACGTCCAGCCATACGCGCACCACTCGTCAAATTCCCGTGATACAAAACGTAGCCCGTCGCCCTAGCCTCATCAACGCTATCTAAATCCCAAGCCTCCCCCATTTCAAAAGCAAGCTGCTGCGTCTTAAACAAACTTTTTATCCGCTCAAGCGCGCCTCGCGAGTGCATCACGATAGCGATTTTGCTGTAGTGTCGCTCCCACTCTTTGAGTGCCAGAGCTAAGAACCTCACCATCTCCTCGGATCGCTCCGACGCATGCACATTGCGCCACTGAATAATATCGCGGTTATCAAGACTATCCAGCCATATGCTCTCGGGCAACTCCAGCCCTAAACCTGTGCTAGATCCACAAAAAACCGTTTTATGCCGCATAAACTGAGACAAAAGCTCATCACGGTCAAAAAATATTTCGTGTGGCGCCGACACCAAATAGTTATCTTCAATCGACACTTGATACTGGCGATGGTACAAAGCCAAAGCCTTCGTCAGCGCGTCCACGCAAAGTTCAGGCTCTAGCCACAAAACGCAAGCATTTGGCGGAAAATACTCAAAAAGCGACTCCGTTTTTTCATAAAAACTTGGCGTTATCGCCGATATTCCCCAAAAATGTATCCCTTCCCTAAGGCGCTCAAGATTCTTTTGTACAAATTTCGTGGGCATCTGCAGCTTATCCGCCATCGCTCGCATGTTTTGCACTGAATGACGCAAATTTTCGGGCGTCAAAATCTCATCGCAAAGCGGCAAAATAACGGCATTCGTGAGCTTCTCTATAGAAACCTGTGTTTTGGGATCAAAGCTGCGAATTTCATCAAGTTCATCGCCGAAAAACTCCAAACGAAGCGGCTTATCATAGGCTGGTGAAAAAAGATCCAAAACCCCACCCCGAACAGCAAAACCACCCGGTGCGTCAACTTCCATCTCAGGCGTATACCCCATCTCAAGTAAACGCGCCTTCAAAGCCTCAAGCTCCACCTCATCGCCAATACTTAAGTCAATCTTGGCCGCCAAAAACGCCGCTTTTGGCATATAGCGTCGCGCCAAGGTCATCATCGGCAAAAGACTAATTTGCGCAGCTTGTGTGCAAAATCTATGCGCTAGCTCCACCTTTGACGCAAGAGCGCGACGGTTGGGCGCCATACCAACATAGGGAGAGCTTTCTACCGCCTGAACCGTTAAAACCTCAACTTTTTCATTAAACACACGAATATTATCCGCCAAAACATCTAGAACATCGTTGTTCACACCAACTACAATGAGCGGCAAAGCCAAATGTTTCTGCAAACTTGCCAAAAAAATCGCGCTGCTACACGCGTTCAAACCGCGGATATGCGTCGTTTCGCGATCCCGTATCGCGGTCAGCGCAAGTTCAAGGTCAAAGGGTCGAAGATGTCGTAGTCTATCTGATTCGTTAAGCATATTCTCAAATATATCTCTTACGGCAGCGCCTGCACCCTGATTTCCCCCCTACCAAGCGGCAAATCCAGTGGCACATCGGCCTGAAATTCAAAGCGTCCCGCCCCATCGCTTCGCGCGCGCCCCAAAACGCGCCGCGCCTCAGCCCCCCAAAACTCCAGCACCAGCCCCACATTCTCCGCCGCCTCCCCGTTTTCACGCAGCGCCAGCCCC
>JBBAEA010000095.1:0-14386 GCA_041656175.1 Bradymonadales bacterium
GTGACATGCGAACAAGAAAAAAAACCGTAGGTTTTTCATGAGACTAGATTTGCGCAATCGAACGCAAGCCTGCGTGAGTGCAGCGCAAATCGTAGTCGGAATTGAGGAACTGAGCCCTTAGAACCCGCTTTGTGTGTAACGTATTGATTTTATTGACTTTATTTTGACAGCCCGCCTGGCTTTCGTTGAATTTTTTGCCAATTTTGAGCTGAGTTCTAAGAAAAATAAGAAAAGAAGAAAACAAAATACGCTTTTCTTTACCATTTTGATGCGGATTCTAGGAAACAAGGAATGAGGCAAAGGAGCGACCTCAGGGTCGTGACTGCGCCGAATGACGCAGTTGACGACGAAGACGCGCAAAATGGTAAAGAAAAAATTGGGGCTAGCGCCCTTAGACGGCGTTTACAGCACAAGGAAAATCCATGGCCGATTTAGCGCTTATTCTTGGATCCCCCTTAACGCTTGATGCACCATGGCGGTGTATCGACAAAGATGGGGATTTAGCGCTCTATTTTAATGAGAGCGAAGGAGTAGAGCCGCTTTTTTTTACGGAAAGGGAAGAAAGATATTCTGCGGCATATATTGGGCATCCAACGCATTTTGCACAAAAACCTATCGTTAAACCTGCTGATTGTATGGGCATTAGCCCGACTTGGACAAAGCATCGACAAAATTTGGCAGAACAGTGGAAGGGGCGGGTTGCGGGGTTTGTTTACGATAAAATATTGCGCGAAGCCTATGTATTTCGCGATCGCCTTGGGCACATACCCGTGGTGTACGTGCGCACAAAGAAGCGACTTGTATTTACAACAAATCCACAACTTTACCTCAGTTTGTGTAAAGATCTTGCACTAAACCAACACAGTCTCGCCGCGTACTTGCGCGTGCAGCACGATGAGAGTGATCTTGATTGGTATGAGGGGAGCTACAGAGTTCTTCCCGCATCGTATTGTTACGGTAAGGCTGCGGCGTTAAAAACTCGTTCTTACTGGGCGCTAGGAGATTTGAAGAGCTTAAATGTGGATTTTTCGCAAGCTAGCGCGCTTATTGCCGATGCCTTCGATAAAAGCATGCGACGTGCTGCAATGCGGCGAAATCCAGTCTTGAGCCTTAGCGGCGGGCTTGATTCTGGCGCTATAGCGGGTTGGTTTTGCAAAAACGCAGAGCAAGCGCTACCTAAAGCTTATACGCTCGTGTCTTCAAAACAGCGCACAAGCGACGAGAGCGATATTATCGATGTGTGGCAAAGCGAAACACCGCTACAAATACAGCGCATCGACATGGCGCAAATCCCAGAAAACGCCGACGCTGCTGCACTCTGGGGGCCTATATCCTCGCCAGGTATGCACATCGCTTATGCGCTGTTTCAGAGCATTGCGCAGAATACCGAAAATGCGACAATTTTGACTGGTTTTGGCGGAAACTTCATTGTACAGAGTCGCGATGAAGTTATGATGCGAGAATGTTTAAGGAGTGGCAAATTTACTTCATTTTTTGAGGAATTTCGTCTTCGCAGTCGATCTGAGCGACGTCTTATGGCTAAACGATTTTTAGCCAACGCATTTCATGGCATTATTCCAAGTTTATTACAGTGCTTACCGTCACGCGTTTCGCAAAAACTCATTCGCCCTCCCCACCCCTTGGCCGATGTGGAATCTTGGCTTACTGCCGAGTTTCGTCAACGGCATCGCGCTGCTGATTTTGACCCTGTCTTTAGTATGAGCCAAGCCCAAGAGCGCGCGGCTACTTTGCGAAGCCGCGAGTGGGAACTCAGCATGCGCATGCTTGATTCGATCTGTAGACAATGTCGGCTTAGCTACCACGACCCACTCTTTGACGCGGAGTTTTTCGAGCTCTGCGCGCGCATTCCCGCGAGATTTTGGCATTACCGCAACGCGTACCGAGCCGCGTGGAAGAGCGCTATCAAGCCGCTTTTACCAAAAGCCGTACTAGAGCACCCCAAAATACAAAGTTTTGATGCACATGCATACCCTGAGAAAGCCTTTGACGCAGAGTATATCGAAAAAAATGCTAAACAATTTCGCCCCGATCTACTAAAAGTGCTAAATATCGATATTTTATCGAATAAACTTCGCAAATACCAAGCTTGCAAGGGCAGCGATGCGGACTTTTCTCCGCTTTATTTGTGGCGTGCTGCGTCGTTGTTAAGGGCGTTTGCTCGCTAACATCGCAACGAGGATAGGCTAGAACCTAGCTTCTAAGCCAAAAGCTTGAGTCTTGCCTACACTTATGATAAAGAGCTCATCCGCTAATGAGGGCGGAGGATATGAAGAAGTCAAGACGGAGCAAGTGCATGCGACAGTATCATGTAGCTTTAGAAAGGGGCGAGATTGGCCGTTATGTGTTCTTACCTGGTAATCCAGGGCGTGTCGAGAGAATGGCAAAATACCTGGATAAACCGTATTTTGTGCGCCAAAACCGTGAATATTGTACTTGGAATGGTTATTTAGACGGTGAATTGCTGTCGATTGTTTCAACAGGTATAGGTGGTCCTTCGGCCGCCATTGCGATGGAAGAGCTCGGAGCCATTGGTGCCGACACCTTCATACGTACGGGTACGTGTGGGCTGCTACAGGATGGAATGCAGCGCGGCGACCTCGTCATTGCAACGGGTTCAGTGCGCGGCGGCGCGACAGCCGATGCTTATGTCCCGCTTTCCTACCCTGCGGTGGCGCATCACGAAATTGTTCACGATCTCATAGAGGCGGCAAAATCCAACAACTACCGACACCACACCGGTATTATTCAGTGTAAGGATGCGTTCTTCCTCGAAGACCCCGATCGCCTCCCGCGTAAAGAGCAAGCACAAACCGAGTGGGACACATGGATGCGTGCTGGCGTTGTTGCTAGCGAAATGGAGAGCGACACGCTTTTTGTGATTGCATCGATCCGCGGCTACCGTATGGGAACTGTGCTCCTGGGCTTGGGCGGAAAAGCCGAGGATGGCCCGCTAAAAGGCACCGCAGATGACGAACTGGAGCGCATGACGCGATGTTCCCTAGACGCCATGCGTCGCTGCATAGCACGTGATAAAATAAAAGTTTAAACGCACAAAATTCGGTTAATTATCTATTTATAGGAGAAAATAACTATGGCTTTGTGGTACGATGAAGTACATGAGGATAAATTAAGGTTTGGCGCTAAGGTTAAACGGACGCTTTTCATGGGGCAAAGTCCATACCAAAAAGTTTCGGTTTTCGAGACCGAGGCGTTGGGCAAAGCCTTAATGATTGACGACTTATGGATGTGCGCCGAGGGCGACGAAATCGTTTACCACGAAATGATCACTCACGTTGCGATGACGACGGCCAAGCGCTCTGAGCGCGTTCTCGTGATCGGCGGCGGCGACGGGGGCACGGTTCGCGAAATCCTGAGCTACCCGCACGTAAAACACGTCGATATGGTCGAAATCGACGCCATGGTTGTCGAAGCCTGCAAGGAACACCTTCCCGAAATCGGTCGCGCATGGGACGACCCGCGACTGCACTTAAGCATCGGCGACGGCTTGGCGTGGGTAAAACAAAGCCATCTCGAACCCTACGACATCATTATTGTGGATGGCTCCGATCCCGTGGGCCCCGCGGTCGGCCTCTTTAACGAAGAATTCTACCGCGACTGCTACGCTCGACTCTCCGATGACGGAATCCTAGTCACACAAGCCGAGTCGCCCAAGCTATTCCGCGAAGTACACTTCTCACTCATTCGCACCCTTAAGCGCATATTTCCCGTCGTCAAGCCCTACTACCAGAGCATCATGATTTACGCTGGCGCGCTCTGGGCCTGGATTTACGCGTCCAAAGGACGAAAGCACGACGACATCAACGACGAACTCATGGCCTTCACCGAAAATCGCAGCGAATTCTACAACCGCGATATTCACCTCGGCGCCTTCGCAGTTCCCAACTATATTCGCCGCGCACTTGCAGAAGACGATAAAGGGAATTAATTTTTATTTTGTGGGGGCAAGCCCCCTACGCGCGGGCTTCCTCCTAAAATGCGATAACGAACGCTTAATGTTGTGCGGTGTATTTGCTAATCGCGCATCCACCGCACAATATGCGTTCGTAACGCCTTTTAGTAGGTGATCCCGCGCTACCCCCGCGAGCCTTTTGCGAATAGACGCAAAAGCAGCTTTTAAGGGCGATAGCCCATGCTCATCATTAGGGAAATCTTTATGCCCAAAGCAGCAACATCATTGTTGCAAGAAGAGACCTTTGCTCTGAAGCAAAACCACAGCATTTTTGTAAACGAAAAAGGACGCTCTTCGGTATCACTGAATAAAATAATCAGTTCGACTAAAGAATACACGGTTTGCACAGGAAAAGGCTGCACCATTTTGTTTTCTTTTTTGGAGGGGGGGTGCGGGGGGAACCTTTTTTCTTTTGCAAAAAGAAAAAAGGTTCCCCCCGTGCAAAGCTCAAAAGAAATACGTAATGCTGAGAGCCCATGGGCGGGGTTTGGGGCGCTAGCGCCCATGAATCAAAACTTTTTTAGTGAGACAAAGCGCTTATGTACGAACTTACAACACATGGACCTGCTTTTCTTTATGCAGAACGCGGAGCAATGGATCGCGCTGTAACCATTTTTGGCGCACCCTTCGATTCTGAAGTTTCCTTTAGAACCGGCGCTCGCTTCGGACCCGACGCCACCCGCCTTGCCAGCGACGGCCTCGAATCCTACTCGCCGGCACTCGACTTAGATCTAGAAGATATTCGCTTTTGTGATATGGGGAACGTCGAGTTTTGTGTAAAATCGGAACATATCGCCAAGCGCATCGACTGCGTACAGCGCGAAATTTTGGAACGCGATTCTAAACCCATTATGTTGGGTGGAGATCATTCGCTGACGCCCTATGCGCTTCGCCCGATAGTTGAGCAATACCCAAATCTGTTGCTTATACAACTCGATGCACACGCCGATTTACGTGATGAATTTAACGGTTCGTTTGTTTCGCATGCTAACGCGATGCGCCGTGCACTAGATTTTTTGCCTGCTTCGCAACTTATACAATACGGTATTCGTTCAGGCGACCGCGCGGAATTTGTAGAGATGCGCGAAGCAAAGCGTCTATTCCATAGTGTTGATGCGCTTAAGGTGCGTTTAATGCAAGATGCACACCGCCCAATATATTTAACTATCGATCTTGATGTTTTTGACCCCTCGCTGATGTCGGGGACTGGAACGCCAGAGTTTGGCGGCATATTTTGGAAGGAGTTTGAAGAGATTTTGTTCCTACTTATGACGCATCGCATCGTAGCGGCCGATGTTATGGAACTTGCTCCACAGCATGATCCCAGCGGTTGCAGCGCTATACTTGCGTCAAAACTAGTGCGTGAATTAGCCTTGGTAATGGGAAATAATTGCTAACATGCACTTAGCCCAAGTGCTCTGAGTTTCATCGTTTAATAAGCGTGTAGCGCCATCTTCTTACTAGAGCAGAGAGCCAAAGAGCAACTTCGTTTCGATACGAAGGCCAAAACGAAATACTGTAAGCGGCCTACTGGGCTGAGCGCCACGGATTGGTACGCATTCTAGGAATGTTCACAATGATCGCATTTTGTGCAGTGTTTCAACGATTCGTTAAACCTTTGCACGGAATTTAGCACGAGTTGCAGAATTCCATAAGCTGGCTTGGGCGAGGGAAAGACTTCACTCTTCTGGTTTTAAAAGTAAAATGAACGAACAATTACTTATGATAGTGTAGGAAAATCGAAACTTACTATAGACTTTGTGCAACCGTTTAATTAGACTGTTACTACCTTCAGATGAAGGCGGTGTGGATGTTTTTTTCCGCTGAGGAGAGTGAAATATGGGAAAGAGGAGTTTTTTGTTGATGCTAGCGCTTGCGTTGGCGTTTTTTATGGCTAGTTGCTCGGATGATGCATCTGACAATAAAGTGCCAGTGGTCGAGGATCAGGCATACAAGTTGACTTGTGAGACGCCACTTGAGTGTGTGATGGTAATCGGTGTCGATGAGTCGGAGAAGGTGGTCGTTCGTCTAGCGAATGCGCGAAATGAGTTGTTGACCAACGCGGTGCTTGTGGCGCAGTCCTTATCCGAAGCGATCGTGTTAGACAAGACGACTGTGCTTACCAACGCTGAAGGTAAAGCAGAGTTTTTAGTTACTGGTGTGGCGGCAGTGCGTGGAGCTACGCTTACGATCAGTGTAGATGAAGATAATGTCGAAGTAGAGCCCTTAAAGGTCACCATATATGTGACAAAAGACGGCGTCTTGCCTGATCCCGATCCCGATCCTGATCCTGACCCCGATCCTGATCCTGATCCTGATCCCGATCCTGATATTAAATTATTTTTCACCATTGCGATGACATATACAGGGTCGACCCCCATCATGGGTGGTGAACTGCGCTTGTATGACGGTGGCAGCTGCGCGACTCTCGTGAACAACAATATGACTGCCGAAGATTTGGAAAATTTGGACACGGCAACCCGCACAGTGCGCGTCGCGATGGAAGGCACCAAGCTTGAAACTTCAACCATAAAAGCGCCTAGCGACGTTTCGGTCTATGCAGTTGTTGGTATTGCGTGGGCAGGAAGTGAGCCAGTAGCCTATGGTTGCGTCGATGGTTTAAAGAAAGACAATCCCAGTGTTACTGTAGTATTGCGTGATTTACCCATGGGGTATGTAGGCAATTACAGCTTGCTGAGTAGCTTCGATATCACCTCGCTGCTTCCTAAGCACGAGAGCCAAAACCCCGAAGCTGCACCGAAGTTTAAAGACATGCTTATCGGCGATTGGGTAAACTTCCTCCTTGACTTGTTCAGCGAGCCTGAAGCAACGATATCAAGAGTGATCGAAACAGAACTTATTTCGCTTCTCTTCTCATGGGAATTTTTGCGAGAGCGCCTTGAGGGTCTTGGCATTACGGAAGAGAGCTTCCAACAGATTTATACTATGCTCTTAGAACCACAAGTAACTAAACTTCTTCAAGGTTTGTCAGAACAAGTGGAGTGGTGGAATAAAATGACGAGTGTTGCTTCAATCGTTAAGGGCTTTGCTACCGATACAACGTTTATCGGCAGCTTTGCGATTTCGTCTGAGCCCGATCTTGATGGAAACTTGAAGTCCAACAAGCACATTTACAACGCCATGTTGTATGATTTGGCAGGTATGTATGAGTGTAAGGGCAACATGGCTTATGGCAAGTGTGTACTAAGCTTGGGTGAAGAAGGCATGCGCGGTGATTGGACAGGCAACCTTTCGCCATGCGCAAGTGGCACATGCTTAAATATCGACTCGCATGGTATGGACTTAGCCTATGTAAAAGTATTGTACGGCTTTGTGATCGACATTGTCTTCCCCCTCATTTTTAAAGAGAACCCACCAAAGAGTCTTGGTGAGTTGATGGAAAAAATTGCTTTTGCGGCACTTATCGATAGCTGGAACAAGAAGCCGGAGAACGCAGAACAGCAAATTACCGCTGAGGGTTGTTTGGGCTTAGGTTACTATTTGCAAAACATTGCTGCTGGAATGGCCGAAGGCACGTTCTCTGATATCATTAAGCAATTCGTAACACCCTCTGTCATTGAGCCGTTATGCAGATTAGCCATTAACAAAGTCGATGAGATGATTGTTGGGCTACTCAATAATGATAAGCTCGTACTCCAAGGTGGTAATGCCATTCAGTTTAAGTCTGAAGATTGTGCATTGGGCTACAACAAAGCGCGTAGAATGTGCACCAACATTGGCACTGAGACGCAACGCTGTGAGTGGGATCTGTCGATGAAGCGTCCCAATAGCGATAAGTACTCGACAATCAAGGGTAGCTACTTTGCAACACTAAGACTATAGTCTTATTCTGTGCTTTTTTATAAGCTGTGGCTTTATGAGCCACGGCTTTTTTATGCAAATATGGATCTATAAAATCGGTACAATAAAATTGAAGTCAAAAATAGACTTAAGCTGGATTGACGCGTTCTGGGAAAAAATCGGCGCTCTTGTTATATACCGCGAAGAAGACGACATACTCATCTTGCCCCCAAACAGAGTGTATAAACTTAACGAAACAGCGCGTTATTTTGTGCAATTACTCATGTCGGGAAAAAAGCTCGCTAGATTGCGCGGTTTAAACGAAGAACAACGCGGCGATATCGACACGTTTTTTAGGCAAATAGAACGCGCACTCCAAGGTTTTCAGCCTTCATGTCGCCAAATAAGCTACGATTTTAACTTCACTCGCCTACCCGTTCTCGGCGAAATCGCTATTACCTATGCTTGCAATAATAGATGTAAGTTTTGTTATGCGGGCTGCAGTGGAGCCAACGCGCGACTTGATACTGCAGACCTCCTGCTACAAGATCTAAAGTGCATCATTGATATTTTTAAACACGAAGCGAAGTTGCCGTTCTTTTCGTTTACTGGTGGGGAGCCTACGCTGCGTCCCGAACTCGACGAACTTGTGGCTTACGCGGGCGAGCTTGGCTTAAAGACGAACCTTGTGTCTAACGGGCGACTGATTACTAAGCAACGCGCGCAGTCTCTAGCACGCGCGGGTCTGGGGAGCGCACAAATCAGCATCGAAGGGCCAGATGCTGCTCTACACGATGAACTTTGTGCGGTGAGTGGCGCTTTTGAGCAAGCGGTCGCTGGGGTAAAACACTTGCAAGACGCAGGAATCGCTGTGCAGAGTAATACCACTTGCTGCAAGCTTAACCAAGATCGTGTTGTTGAAATGCCAGCATTCGGCAAAAGCCTAGGGTTTACGCGCATGGCCTTTAACATGTTTATTCCCACAGAACGAAGTCCCGCAAACGCCGCGCTCTTTATTCCCTACTCCGCGATGCCCCCCATCATCGATGGGGTTCGCAAAGCCTGCTATGAACAGAAAATTCAGTTTCTTTGGTACTCCCCCATGCCTATGGGCATATACAATAGCCTAGCACGAGGTTTAGGTAACAAGAATTGCGCAGCGTGTGATGGCTTGCTTTCGGTGGATCCCCAAGGCAATGTTTTGCCCTGCTCATCCTGGGACGAAGGTGTAGGCAATCTGTTGTGTGAGGGTTTCGAGAAAACGTGGTTTGGCGCGCGGGCACAACACATTAAGCAAAAATTATGCGCCCCTGTGCGCTGCCGCGATTGTATGGCTTTCGTAGCCTGTCAAGGCGCGTGTCCGCTGTACTGGGCATACGCGGGTGAGGAGGAGTTGTCGGGGTGTTTGGAGGCGATGAATTAGCTTAGTCTCGCGATTTTGACTGTTTTTGCATTAATCAGATGGGTACTAGCTTTTGCGCAGTCTTCGCTGCCACTTGTAGAGCCAGTTTAACGCTTGAATGGGGCTAGTCGTGTCGAGTCCAAGGTGATTAAATTCATCCAAGAAATCTTGGCTTAAGACATCGTGCTTCGTGACGGGTTTAACGAGCTCTGGTGCAGTTTCGGCAAAAAGTGAGGCTTGCACGTTTACAGGGCGCGGCGTTGGGTGTGACTTAGTTGCATCGTTATCTTTTTTACCAAGATCGTTATGCGTATGCGTTTCAAGCGTGTGTAAAATGGATTGGGCGCGCTCAATGACGGACTGTGGTATGCCCGCAATTCGCGCTACTTGTATGCCGTAGGAGCGGTTTGCAGCCCCGTCGATGAGCTTGCGCAAGAATATGATGTCTTGCTTGTACTCTTTTACAGCCACCGAGCAATTTTTAACCCCGCTGTGGATATTTTCGAGTTCCGTGAGTTCGTGGTAGTGCGTGGCAAAGAGCGTTCTTGCTCGAGTTTTTGTTAAAAGATGCTCGGCAATCGCCCATGCTAGCGATAAGCCATCGTAAGTCGCCGTCCCGCGCCCGATTTCATCGAGTATGACCAAGGACTTCTTAGTGGCATGCTGTAAAATGTGAGCAGTTTCAGTCATCTCGACCATAAAGGTTGATTGCCCTTGGGCTAAATTGTCGCTGGCACCGACTCTGCTAAAAATCCGGTCAACAATACCGATATGGGCATATTCTGCGGGCACAAAAGAACCCATTTGCGCCATCAGCGCAATAATCGCAGTTTGACGAATAATCGTCGATTTGCCCGACATGTTTGGGCCCGTAATAATGATTAATTCCGCATCATTGCGCTTTAAACTCAGATCATTAGGCACAAAGCGTTCGCCTTTGGGCAGAAAGCTTTCCACGACGGGGTGACGCGCGTTTTTAAGGATGAGGTCGCCATCGTCTTTGATGCAGGGACGACAGTATTGGCGTTGATGAGCGATTTGCGCGAGGTTGGCAAGGACATCTAAAATGGCTAGGGCTTTCGCGTTCGCGCTTAGCTGCGAAATGCTTTGAGCTGCAAGCAATTTCAATTCTTCAAAGAGCTCTAACTCGCGTTTTTCTTTGTTTTCTTGCGCCATCAGGAGCTCTTCCTCGAATTCCTTGAGCTCTGGCGTATAGAATCGCTCGCAGTTTGTGAGGGTTTGTTTTCGAATATAGTGCGAAGGTACCAAGGACAAGTTCGCTTTGGTGACTTCGATAAAATAACCAAAAATTCGTTGATACTTCACTTTGAGCGAAGAAATTCCGGTTTCTTTCTTTTGTTTTGCTTCAAAATTCAATAATTCTTTTTGTCCATTGGCCGAGATCTCGCGGTAACGATCCAAAAGCTCGTCATAACCCTCCTTAAATATAGGGCCTTCATTTACGTTGATAGGCGCATCCTCGCGTATAGCGCGCTTCAAGATCGAAGAGAGTTCTGGCAGCGGTGCCACTTGCTGCAAACTCGTAGTGAGTAAGCTTGAAGTCAAAGTCTTGGCGCCTTCTATTAATTTGGGTAACTCCTCGAGGCTAGCTTGCAGTTGCCTAAGTTCACGCGGGTTGACCTTGTTGTTGGCTAACTTCGCGCTGATGCGCTCAAAATCCATAATTTCGCGCAAACTGCTGCGCAGATGATCGCGAACTTCAAACTTGTCGTATAGCTCTTGTACCGCCTCCAAGCGTAAATCGATATTTAGCTTATCCTTAAGCGGGTATGCTAGCCAATGCTTTAGTAAACGCGCCCCCGCGCTGCTCACCGTTTCATCGAGTTCGTGCAGAAGTGCGCCTTTTTTTTGCCCACCGCGGAAGCTCTCAAAAAGTTCCAAGTTTTGAAACGTCGCCGCATCGATGTGCATATAGGATTCGATTTTATAGGGCTGCACCTCTAAAATATTCGCCGTTAGAGGATAGCGCAAAGTGGCTAAATAACGCAGTAGACCCGCCAATGCGCGCAAAACCAGTGAAGGTTCAGAGAAGCCAAATTCGTTCACGCTTTGGATGAAGTTATTTAACGCTTCCTTACTCAATAACAGCGCATCCGACTCCTCGCTGTCATGCCAAGTATCGATAAAGGCTTGCATCTCGAATTCGCCTTCATCGAGTGTCTGCATAGGAATGTGTAGCGTTGTGAGACTTCGCCACACGCCGCCTTCCCCCGTATCGTGCCCCACAAGCTCACAAACGTTGAGCCGTTTTAACTCCGATAAAAGCACCGACATTTCCGAAATCTGGGTTAAAATACACTCGCCCGTAGACAGATCTATAGCCGCTAAAGCCGCGAAAGCATCTTCTTTTGAACCGAAAGCCAGAGCCGATAAGTAGCGCGCACTCCGCTCCGCGCCAGGGCGCTCATCTACCATGGTTCCAGGCGTTACCACGCGCGTAATACCGCGGCGCACCAAGCCAACCGCCACCGATGGATCCTCTAGCTGATCACAGATGGCTACCCTAAATCCTAGCTCCACCAAGGACGAAACGTAGTCTTCCAAACTCCGCGCGGGGATCCCCGCCATCGGCACTTCGTCGCCAGCATCGTTCTTTGAGCGGCTAGTTAAAAGCAGATCAAGTGCCGTACTCAACGTCTTGGCATCCTCAAAAAAAGTTTCGTAGAAGTCGCCCATACGAAATAACAGCAGCGCGCCGTTTGCCGCTTTCTTCGCGTCCAAAAACTGACCGATCATCGGCGTTAACTTCGTGCGAACTCCCTCAAATATAATGGTTTCTGCGTCAATCCACTCTAAACCCTGCAGAGTATCGCCGTATTGCATATCCTCTCTTCCTTCTATTCACCTTCTCTAAAAATACTCTGTGTAAAGTATTGATTTTATTGACTTCAATTTTGAAAGCTCGCCTGCCTCTCAACGGGCTCTCAATTTCGCATAGCGCCGCATTAATGAAGCGACAATCTCCGCTTCGATCTCCGCTTCGATCTCCGCTTTGCTCTTCGCTTCGCTCTTCGCCTCGATCTCCGCTTTGCTCTTCGCTTCGTACGCCTTAAGATTGAAGCCATAGAGCTTAAGCACCGCTTTGTTTAGGGCTTCGTGCGCTTTGTGCAAGTCGGCGGGCAAGGAGCTTGAATCGTAAAGATCGGCCAGCGATGATTCGGGGTAACGCGCTCTGGTATCAAGGATTTTCTGGGCAAGCAAGGCCATTTTCTCCTCTTGTGCGGCGCTCAACTCGGGCCAAGGGAAATTGTAATAAACCATGGAGGAATAGCGGTAATCGCTTTTTAAGCGTCCGCAAACAGTGCGCATCCACGCCATGTGTACGGAGGATGTCAGAATCCCGAGGTGATAGAGTTTCGCATCGGGAATGATGATGAGCGCATCCGAAGCAATAACGCTCGAATGCATAAAACCAATCGGAATAACTTTTCGGTTTTCGGATGAAACACGCGGTACAACAATATAGTTTGTTGTTGGTTGTCGAATTTGCGTAAACAGTGAGGGGGTGCTAGCCGCTTCCCGCACAGAGGCTGTTGGGCTTTTTTGGCGAGCTTGAGCGACGCGCTCCAAGCGTTGCATAATGGGCTTAATGTGGCGGTATGCCTTGGGCTCTACATCTTTTAACCATAAGCAATAGCGCTGCGTATTGTAGATATACTCTTCTGCCCCCATAAAAGCTTTAATCAACGGAGCCGCTTCAGGATATTGCTTAAGCAGCGCATCGCGTTCATCCGCGGTGAGCAAGAGATTTTTGCCATCTGTGGGCTGGCTGTCTTTAGTCATTTTGGGTAAATCAGGGTTAATGGACTTGCTGCGGTTTTGTATGAAAACGTTGGGGGCATCGAGCAGATAGCCATTAATATGGTGAACGACGTAACTGCTGTTATCGGGGCGGAACAAGCGTTTTTTCCCTTGGAAAGGCTGGCATACAAAGCCAACGATGACGCAGTGCACCGCAGCAACGCCCTTGGCCTCGTTGTTCCACTTAAATGTGGGGTGAGCAAAGATAATTTCCAAAGCTCGCTTTTCGAAAAGCTCCTTCCACATGACGGCTACGGATTCACCCTGAACGATAGAGTTGGTCGAAACAAAGGCGCACTGCGTTGAGCTGTTTTGCATATGATCCGCAGCTTTTTTATACCATGCAGCGACGTAATCCAACTTGCCATATTTCTTAAAATCTGCGTAAACAACGTCCATGTCTTGAATTTGTTCTTTTGAGCGGTTCTGGTGTCCCACAAACGGCGGATTCCCAATAATATAATCGAATTTTGTGTTTTCTTTGTCGCCAAGCAGCGTTTGCCAGTCGATTTGCAGCGCATTGCCGTGAACAATATGTGCGCCACCGCTAAGCGGCAGCCGCGCATAGCTTTGACCCAAGATTTCGCTAAGCTCCAAATTCATAAGGTGATCCATGAGCCATAGCGCGACGTTTGCAATTTGGCAGGGGAATTCCTCTATTTCAATGCCGTAGAACTGATCGACGCGTAGCCGAGAAACAAAGTCGGTGTCAAGAACGCGCTGTCTGTTGGGGCGCTTCATTTTGATGATAGCGTGTTCGAGCTTGCGCAACTCGCGGTAGGCGATGATCAAGAAATTGCCGCAGCCGCAGGCGGGATCGAGCAGGCGAAGGCTTGCGATCTCTCGGTGCAAGTCCTCTAAACGCTTCGGATCGGCCTTAACGATATCAAACCTCTTCCAGAGTTCATCCATAAAAAGAGGATTGATGAGCTTGAGGATATTTTCCTCGCTCGTGTAGTGCGCGCCAAAGTTGCGCCGCTTTACAGGATCCAATACCCCTTGGAACATGGCGCCAAAAATAGCGGGCGAAATGACAGACCAGTCAAAAAGCGCACAATCGATAAGCGTTTGGCGCATGCTAGCATTAAATTCGGGCGTCTCCAAGCGCTCGGCAAAGATGCTTCCGTTGATGTACTGGAAGGCCAAAAGATCGGCTGGTAGCTGCGTGCGCTTGGCTCTTTTTTCGGGCTCCATGTCCAAAACTTCAAAGAGTTTGATCAAGCGCATGCCTAGGTCGGAGCCGTCAGGCTTCGCATTTTCGACGTAATTTAAGAAGTCATCTTGAACAAAAATCCCCGTATCTTCGGCAAACATGCAGAAAAGTAGGCGTACGAGCATCAACTCCAAATCATGCCCATCGTAGCCAAAGC
>JBBAEA010000096.1:0-14133 GCA_041656175.1 Bradymonadales bacterium
ATTGCCACAACTTTCGTCGCTTAAGCAATCCGCACTGCAACCATCACCGCTTACTCGGTTACCGTCATCGCATACCTCGCCTGCATCAAGCTCGCCGTTACCACAAAGCTCGGTGTCTAGTTTACAATTTGTGCAACCGTCATTAGCGACTTTATTGCCATCATCGCACTCCTCACCTGGATCCAAAACACCATTGCCGCAATTACGCTGCTCCCCGATGTATAACGGCGAGTGATCAATGCTGGACAATTCGTCTTCGCAGCCTACAGCGGCGAGAGCGAAGACTATGCTCGATAAAAATATTAGCTTAATTCGTTTAGACATACCTGTACTCCCGAAAAACGCAGCCACCAAGGCCGACCTGTATGATTTAATAGCAAAAACAACAAAGTATACCAAGCTTTATCATTAAAATTAGAAAATACTACCCCAGATGAACAACGGCAATTTACGTTGCTACGGATTGAAGTTTTGGCGTTTCACGAAACTGAGCACAAAGCGCGTTGAAGTTGGGGGGTAGCGCAAGATCACCCAAAGATTCGGCGCCAGTGCGCATTTTATGCGCTGGATGCGCGATATGAGCGCATACGGCACATAAAATAAGGCGCACGGCAGCCGAATATGCGGGAAGCTTGCGCGTAGGGGGGCATTTTGCCCCCCAAAAACATGCTTAAAATCCGTATAGTGGCGCCAATTTGTGTTTAAAAACCCAGAAATTTGAGCAAAGCTCGAATTCGGTTTAGCATCCATTTATGGACCCGGGTGGTGCGAAGGCGCATGCCCAAGTTGGGTGCCAGTCAGGGAGGACTGCAAGGCAGCGCTGGGCGGTGCTTGCCTTTGGCGGTTATTACTGCATAGGGTAAAAAGTATGTTGACGTTGACGCGCAAGATTGATGAAAGCATTGTGATTGGCGAGGGTGCGGATCAAATTGAAATAACGGTCAAGGAGATTCGGCGCAATCAGGTACGGATTGGCATTTCGGCCAGGGCAGATGTGAAAATTTATCGCAAAGAGCTGTATATTAAGAACATGGAAGCAGCGGCTAAGAAAGAGAGAAGGGAAAATTCGTAATCTTTGTTTCTGAATCATTGGCAGTATAACGACTTTAGTGTATCCTTTAGCCCGCCGCTATGTGAGTAGCTTGGCGGCGAAGTGATTTTTGAACCTAACTGTGGAGCAGAGCTCGCAGTATTTTGATGAGGAGTGGCATCCATGCTTCAGTGCTTCGTCTCGCTTAAGCAGCAGCAACCCCCGAGAACCGAATCGGGTTTGCGGAGCTTCTTTGAAGCTCTGTCGGCGGCAGTGCCGAGTTTACCGACGCTCTTTTGCACAAGTGCAGACGCCGTGCCTAAGGCGTATAGGACTGATGCTGTGGTTGAGGCCGCGCTGAACCCACGGTGTAAGTTCGTCGTCCTTCGCTCCGAGAGTAAGAAATTCTGGCAATGTACGTTTTTACTTCCCGACAAACAAGGTTGGGGGGCGGTGTTCTTCGATTTGCAAAGACCGGGCTCAGAAGTAAGACCCAGCGCCGACTCTTTGATCGAAACGGCAAAACGCTTATACAAGCACTTGGAGCCGCGAATTTTGCGTATGGGCGACTCCGAAGCGCGTGAAAAGCTGAAATCGAGGCACGGGCTAGTATTAATGCCAGGATTAGGGCGTTTGGAGTGGTTGCAAATCGTTCACCCCGACGTCTACAGCTCCATCTATAATATGAGTGACTTGGTAGCGAGCCCGGCGCACACCTCCGAGGTTAGCCCCGAGGACGGCTCATTGTTCCTGCGCGTCTACGGCGACCCATACGAGTGGGATGACGAAGAGAACGTATCGCTAGCCAACTTTACGCCAGGATTTTTGGCGGGTATTGCCAAGTTCCAAGAAAGCGACAAAGACACGTTGCGAGAGCTCGAAAAATTGTGGAGTCGTTCCGAAAAGACGGCTGAAAAAGCCTACGAAGTCTTTGAGGCGAGTACGAGTTCTACGCAAAGCCCCGCCATCAGTGTACCTAAACCCATGTTAGAGCCCGAGGAATTGCTGGCAGCCCAAGCCGCCACGCAGGCGAGCGCGAGCAAAGTTGCGGCGGAGTTGGAGTCGGAGAAAAAAGAGGAAGAGTCTGGTCGAACGACAACACCAGTGCAAGTTGCGGATCTAGACGCATTGCTCGAAAAAACCGAAGGCGGCGCCCAAACGGCAATCTCGACCCAAATCGACAAAATGCAGGAAAGCATACTGCAACGCATTAAACACGACTACGACGTCGCCGCTAAAGACTTGCTTAAAGTTGCGCAAGAAGGCATTAGCACCGTATTTTCGGTCAAAGCTAAAGGCGAATCTGAATTTTATGTAAGCTACCAAGACAGCGACCGAAAGGTTCTCCTCCTCAATGAACCCGAGGATTTAGCGAAGTTTCTCTCCCTTAACGACTGCTTAGTCAAAGAAGAGTCCAAGTCAAAAATCATAGAGCTCATCAAAAAGTACTATCGCCCAGGCGTTAGCTTCATCAAAGCGCTCTCTGATCTTCCCAAAGACGTTAAGCGCGACAGGCGTCTTGGGGAAATCGCCGATAGCTGCAAGCCCGAGAGCATCAGCGAGTTAAACGACGTTCGCACCCTATCGCTCTTTTACTACATCCCCGCCAACCGCGCGCTCGAAGAACTCCGCATCACGCAAATGGAGGACTTCCCGCTGATGGTCGAGTCCAAACGCCACTTCACCGAGCTTGAAAACGACGAAGACTCCGACGTCATCGCCGCAGCGCAGCCAGCGCAAAAAACCGTCGCCGAGCCCGAGGAACGAGTCGAAGCGGTCAAACTCAAACCCGTCGACACTAGCGTTCAAAGCGCCGAAAACGATGAAGGAAGCGGCATGAAGGCTCTAGCCTTGCTCATACTCCTGCTCATCTTGGCGGCCATCGTATTTTATGTCTTTTTCGATGGCGATCTCTCGAAGCTTGGTATATTTTAATAGCATGTTTCGTTAAAAGGACGGCATTAGCCGTCTTTTTTCGCATGATCCTTTGTTGGGGGAAGTCTCCCCCTACGCCCAAGCCACGCTCAAAATTAGCTAAAAGCTGCTCAATCATTTGCGCTGTATTCGCTGTTCGCTCATCCAGCGCAAAAGATGCAGCTTTTGCAAATTTATATCGCGGGGTCTTGGGCTACCCCCTCAGAATTTGTATTTTCTGGCCTACGCGTTACTGGCCATCCATAAAGGAAAGCCCATGGGAGCTCTTGAAGGTAGTCTTAGTTTTAAAAGTTATTACGTCGATGGCGAGCCGCCTAACGATTTTCACGCCGATTATTTGAAACGTTTGCAGCGCGGTGCGTTTGAGCCACTTAGCCCTGTGGGTGATGATGAGCGACATGTGGGTTGGGTAAGCGTACAGCACCCACTCCAAAGTGAATTTCGGCGCGAGGATATCTTTTTTAACCAATACATACTCTTTGGCATGCGTATCGACAAATGGGCGCTCCCCTCTACTTGGCTAAAAGCGCTCATTAAACAAGAAACAGAACTGCGTTTCGCTGGCCAAGATGTGAAAATTTCCAAGCGCGTCAAGGACGAAATCAAGGCTGAAGTCGTTTTGGCACTGCGCCAAAAGACCCTACCAACGATGAAACTCATCGACATCGTCTGGAACATCGCCGAGCATCAACTGCGTTTTTGGTCAAATTCTAAGGCAGAGAGCGAAGAGTTTGAGGAATTCTTCGAAGAAACCTTTGATCTACGCCTCCGCCCCGAGTCGCCCTATACCATGGCCGAGTTCCTCGGTTTTGAGCAAAAGGCGCTAGACAAAATGCTTTCCGCCACCCCTTGGATGCTTCAACCTCTTTAAGCCAAAGGCAAAATCACGATGGATCTATTTACTAAAATCGAGACAACGCGCCATTTTGGCGACACTTTCCTTATTTGGCTCTGGTACAAGAGTGAGATCAACGATGGGCTCTTTAGCCTAAGCGATGGTACGTCTCTTAGCCTCTTATTCGATAACCAGCTTATTTTAGAATCACCCTTAGCCGAAGCGGAGCGAGCGCAGTTAACTGGCGCCAATCCTTCAGTTTCCGAAGAAGCACGCGAGGCGCTACGACAGGGTAAAACCGTGAAGGCTGCAAAAATCGCACTCAGCTGCCGTGAACGCGAATGGAAGTTCATGCTTAACGCCCAAAGCTTGGCAATCTCTGGACTTAAGATTCCAGCGCTCATGACCAAGGCTAACGACGAGAAGCTCTACGAGCGCCAAGCGTTGATCGAAGAAGTTACGGCGCTTTTGCGTGGACTTTTTGACCTCTTCCTCAACGAACGCCTTGATGAGCAGCGCTGGAAAGAAGTAGCCACAAAAATCAATGAGTGGGCAGCGTAGCGAGCTGTTATATTAACCACGAAATACACGAAAATACACGAAAAGTTCTTTTTTATTCTTACATGTCCGACTTGACTTGTTATAATCTTTCGTGCCTTTCGTGTCTTTAAATTTTGAACCACGAAATACACGAAAATACACGAAAAACTTTTTTAGTCTTACAGTACCGACTTGACTTGTTATAACCTTTCGTGCCTTTCGTGCTTTTAAATTATTAACCACGAAAAACACGAAAATACACGAAAAACTTTTTTAGTCTTACAGTACCGACTTGACTTGTTATAACCTTTCGTGCCTTTCGTGTCTTTAAATTTTGAACCACGAAATACACGAAAATACACGAAAAACTTTTTTAGTCTTACAGTACCGACTTGACTTGTTATAACCTTTCGTGCCTTTCGTGCTTTTAAATTATTAACCACGAAAAACACGAAAATACACGAAAAACTTTTTTTTTAATGCTTTTATAAAATTAAAAGATACATTAGTTTTACATACCCAGCTTGATTCGTTAAAAACTTTCGAGCCTTTCGTGTTTTTCGTGGTAAAAAACTTTCGCGACTTTCGTGTTTTTCGTGGTAAAAAACTTTCGCGACTTTCGTGTTTTTCGTGGTAAAAAACTTTCGCGACTTTCGTGTTTTTCGTGGTAAAAAAAGCTTTCGTGCCTTTCGTGTTTTTCGTGGTAAAAAAAGCTTTCGAGCCTTTCGTGTTTTTCGTGGGAAAAAAAGCTTTCGTGCCTTTCGTGTTTTTCGTGGTAAAAAAAGCTTTCGAGCCTTTCGTGTTTTTCGTGGGAAAAAAGCTTTCGAGCCTTTCGTGTTTTTCGTGGGAAAAAAGCTTTCGAGCCTTTCGTGTTTTTCGTGGGAAAAAAGCTTTCGAGCCTTTCGTGTTTTTCGTGGGAAAAAAAGACGTTATTGATGGCAAAAATTCTGAGCATTGAAGAGGGCGATTGCTAGATTTTGTGCTTGTGCGCGTAAAACGTCTATTCCCGCGCAGTTCCAAACGATGTAGTCGGCACGCACTACGCGGTAGGCGTTGCTGTTTTGCGCGTGAACGCGTTGCCAAGCCGCTTTCTCGCTCAGTTTGTTGCGGCGACGAATGCGGAGCACTTGTGTTTGGGGAGCGCAGATGACGGCGATAGTGGCATCTAATGAGCGTTGCAGTTCTACTTCCCATAGTAGCGCTGCATCCACAACTACGCGCGAATGTGCGCGCAAAAACGCCTTGGCTCCCGCGACTATGGGTGGGTGCATAATGTCGTTTAGCCGCCCTAGCATGATGGGATCGCTAAAGACGAGTTGTGCCAATATTTTGCGATTTACCGCATTATTCTCGTCGATCGCCTCAGGGAACTGAATTTTGATTGCATTTACTATGCTTTTTTCGTGCAAAAGCTGATGTGCGTAGTTATCGGCGTCGAAGCAGTTCAGCGCGTAGTCTTTTGTTAAAATTTGGGCTAGCGATGTTTTGCCGCTCGCAATTCCTCCCGTAACACCGATTTTTATGCTGCTAGCCATCGATTTGCACTAAACCCATCAGCTCGAGTTTAAAAATAATAAAAAGAGCTGCTTCCTCGGGCATACCCGAAAGCGAAATGATGTCGTCCATGCTGGTAAAACCGTCTACAAGACTTAGCACAAAGCCGTCGTGCGAATCCAAACCCTCAATACGTTTCATCTCCTGAACCGATGCCGATATGCGCAACACGCGCTCTAGCGGCTCTAGGTATGGACGCGCTTCGACTTCTAGCCGTTGCTCTAAGCCTCGCAACTCCTCAGTTTCTAGCGCGGAGAGCTCTCCGCGCCCAAGCAAAAGTAATGCCTGATAACGCGAAATCAGCGTCGCCGTGCTCAAGGAGACGGGTCGCGCCAAAACCTGCGGGCTACTCTCGTTTGGATTCGCACTTACAACAGCCCTTGCCACAACGGGCGCCATGGCTTTAGGCGGTGTAATCAGTGCACTGTCTACCGTTAGTGTCGGTTTTTCGCCACGACGTATGGGCGACGCGATAAGCGAAGTCATGGGTTTTGGCGGCGTGATAAGCGAGCTATCGTACGTTGGATGTACATCGGGCTGGCCTGCCAATGCTGGCGGATCACTGCTCGGCCATGAGAAGGCTTCATCCTCCGACACGACGATATCAAGCAAGAGATCATCATCTGCTTCCACATCGTGGATTGCAGGGAGTATGTCATCAAGCTTAAGTTCGCCGATAAGATCCGCATCGAGCGGATCGTGGTTTAAATAGTGTAGTAGCTTATCATAGACACTCTGAATACTAGACGGTGGATCAGAGAGTATTTGTTGGATGAGTTCGTAATGCTCAAGAAGTGACCCCTGCGCCCTCACTCCGTCAGCGCATAACGATAAAGCAAACTCACGGTTCCCCGCATAAAACAACTCAACAATGTTGCGAATTGCATCGGGGATATCAGCCACAAAACTCATCTATTCTTCCTTAAAGCAGTTTCTGCTCTAATCTCAGTTACACCACAACGAATCAGCAGCTGCAGCGCCGCTATGCGCATATTACTTGAGAATGCATCCTATTGTATAGTTTTTATAAAATGTTGATCCCAAAGCGATCGAAACAATGAATGCACGAGCGATTTGTTCTCACGCGGTGAGGGCGCCTCTGAACTCCAAGACGCGGGTTACGCCGCTAGACTTTTAAGCGCAAAAAACAATATAATTGAAGCGGATCTTGTTTTGGGCAGGGACTGTGTGATGAGCAAAACAAACGCGAAAAACAAAAAAAGAGCTAAGCGGTCGCTAGCCAAAACTCGAACTGCTAAAGTTCCCATACCAGAGCAGGAAACGAAGCCGTCCTTAACTTTACCCATTGCACAAAGTGAAATCGACGCAATCGCGCAGAGTATCGCCAGCGGGCAAAGCGAAGACCCTGCTCAAGCGATGGGTCAGCTATTCGCTATGGCGCTGCAGGAGTTGGCTGGTCAATTGCGTGGAACGCTTCAAAACCTCTCAGCGACTGGCGACGTCACCTCGCTGATCCCCGAGGCTGCGCCCATCATTGAAGGTGTCAAGCCCTACGTTCCCGCACAGCTCGGTGACGCCATGACCGGGGTAGCTGCCAAGTTAGCCGAAAAAATCGACGAATTCAGTGAAGAGGTGCAAAGAAAAGTCGTAGAACAGATGTCGCCAAACACGACTCCCCCCCTACCCACAGGGGCAGAACCGTATTCTCAAAAGTTGATCAGTGATGAAACGCTGATGCAGCGTTACCACGAAGCCCTAAGACAAGCCCCAAAGCCCATCAATCCACGTCGTTTTCCCTACAAAAGAAGTCGCTTTGCTCAACAAGCGCTTAAGCTCGACTTTGCTAGCGAAAAAACAAAGCAAGCCACCAAAACCGTCGAAGGCAGCAAAACGGCTCAAAACCACAAAATTGGCAGCGATACCACTACTAGCAAGAAGCCCGCGCTACAGACCAATGCCACTAAAAGCGATAATGGCGACGAGACGACTGCAGCCCAAAATGACGAACTAAAGCCAAAAACAAAAAATAGCGAAAATAGCGTTGAAGCTGCTGCGCCCAACGAAGTAGCACTAAGCCAAAATGAGCCAAATCAAGCAGACTCCTTGATCAGCGCTACAACAAAAGCCATAGAACATATCGCCCAAAAAAGCGTAGCTAAGCAAGCAGCAGCTAGCCAAGAACTAGACGGCGCAATCCAAGAATTTGCCGATTCTGCAATTCCAGCCATTGAAGATGGCGCTAGCGTATTACAAGGCGCAGTCGATGAGTTAGCCCAACTATTTCACGGCGTTGTTGCCGAAATCGCCCATGAGTTAGCCCAAGAAACCGCTAACGAAACGCATGCTTTGGCAAACGACGCCTTAGTTCCAAGCGCCGAACCCGAGGCTAGCGAAGAAGATACCGCGTTTGCGAATGCGCAAAACTTTACACACGATGAACAAAAGCATGAGCTTGATGCGTTCTTAGAATTGCTCAATAGCAGTTGTGAGGAGAACGACGAAGATGAAGCCGATAACGATGAATTGGCCCAAGCTTTCAGTATACTTTTAAGCGAGAAGAAAAACCTTGAGCATTAACATCTATTTCTCCCAAAGTACTTTGGCGCTGCAAAACGCATTATTCAAAATTTTGGAACAAAAACAAGCTCAGGGCACAATGCTCTTTGCCCCCCCCACCATTGTGCTGCCGATACAGCAAATTAGCTCCGAGCTCAACTTCGCGCTGGCGCAAAGAGCTGGGGTTTCAGCAGGCCTACGCTACGTATCAACAAACCAGTTCCTCAACGAACTCATTGAGAAAGAACTTGCCCCCGACTCAGAGCTCATTGAAAAACAACTACTGACGGCAGCGCTGCTCTTCAAATCCAATGAAATGCCCCAGAATGCCGAAGAACGACGCGCTAAAATCGACGAAGCGATTGGCCTGGCGAGCTTGTGGTCAAAGTACGCGATGACGCGGCCAAAGGTGATGATTGACTGGCGAGAAAACCCAGAAAAGACGCACTTAAACGACTTTCCTGAAAAGGCTGAAAAGCTATTTTCTACACGCTACGCTGCGCTTTTTAGAGAAGGCGCTTTGAGCAAAACTAGGAACTCTTGGAAGATTATCGCGCAACTGTATGAAGCAGACAGCTTTAAGGCTGAAGTCAAAAACTCCGAAAAAAAGTGCTATATCTTTTACGATCCCGAAGCATTTAACACCGTTTTCCTTGAAATACTCAGTATCATTGCACAGAAGCATGAAGTCTATATACTCGCCTTTAACCCATGCGCAAAATACTGGGACGATTTACACCCTCAAAAACTCAGCAAATTCGCCGAGAAAAACGAAGCAGAACAAGAAGATTTTCTAAGCACGCTTTTTGCTCCAGCACAGTGTTTCCCGCTTCAACAGTGGGGAAATCTTGCGCGCGGCGCTATCAGAAGTTTAGTCGAATTATGCGCTCAGTGCGAAACGAAAGGAACAAACTCGAGCTTCGATAACTTGGACAGCGACGCCCTAGATGCAGCAGAGCAAGCAGATACGACTTCACTTAAACGCCTACAAAATGCGATCCTAAAGCTTGAAGACATCAGCGACGTCGACATGAGCAAAGCCTTTGAGTTCAAAGCAGGACAAAGCGCTGACAACAGCATGGCTTGCCGAGAGTTCGACTCCATCGAAGAAGAAATCATTTGGGTAGCCAACGATATTTTTAAGCGCATCAGCAAAGATCCCGACTTGCACTTTAGTGACTTTTGCCTCTACTTGCCCTCTACACAGTTTGCTTCCTACGCACCAAACATAGACTTTGCCTTCAACCACCATAACAGCATCCCCTACAACCAAGAAGCGCTACAACAGTGGCAGAACAACCCCGCGCTTTGCATGCTAGCGGCTCTCCTCGATTTACACAGCTCTAAGCTCTCGCGAGAAGCCATGCTCAAGTGGTTAAACCAAGAGTACGTCATCCCCGACGATTGTGCCCCGTTGTGGGCGCGCTGGTCGAGGGATTTGGGCGTATTTTACGGCGAAAGTGAAGAACTGTTTGCCCCAAATGACGCATACGGACAAAGCGCATTTCACTGGGAGCAAGCCATTGAGCGCCTGTTTCTTAGCCACTTCTTCGATGAGGCATCCACAAACGAGCTCGAACTCATAGCGCTATCCGCTGAAGAGAAAAAAAGCGCAACAAGCTTTATGCATTACTTGCGCGCTAGCATCGCTGATTACCGCTACATACAAAACCATGAGCATTCGCTCAGTGACTGGGCCAATATACTCGAACTTTGCCTTGAAGCTTACGCGAACCCTAGCGCAAAATCCGATGCGGACAAATTCGACAGCGCGCTTAAACTCCTACGCGACCTGCGAAGAATGGATATCGATAGCAAACGCCATTTCTCGTTCGACTTCGTTCGAGACCTCCTCTTCGCTCACTTCGCCCACGACCACGGCGCAGAACAATATCAACCCGCGAAAATGGCGATCAAAACCCTCGAGCCACAAAAAATATCCGCCTACCGACACATCTACCTCTGCGGCCTCGACAATGACTGCTTCCCACGCACAAGCTCCCCCAACTTCGACATTCGACTCGCCTTACGACGCCCAGGTGAAGCTAGCGCATTTGAAGAAGACGCACTCGCCCTGCTCAAAGCATGCCTCAACGCCAAGGACTCCATCTCCCTCTCATACGCAAAGCTCAACGAAAACGGTGAAGACATCCCCGCGTCCTCCCTACTCATCCAATTTGCCCACTACTACGCAGAATGCATGCAGACAGACGCTAAAAACAAACAAAGTCAGGATAAACACTTCGTTCCACTGTCAAAGTCCGAACTTACTCGCAAGATGCGAAACTTTCGCAGAGAGCACAAGATCGTTTTGCCAATAACTTCGCCAACACTCGCGCCGACTACTATACAGCCGCAAAACCCCATCGTTTGCGAACTTAGAGTTTTCTCAGACTTTTTACAAAACCCCAACGAAGCCTACAAAAAACACATTCTCAAATCCTATACCGCCCCGCGCCTCGAAAACTTGCTCAGTGCCAGCACTGAACCCTTCAACCATGTCGACGACAAACTGCTCACATTCCTCATGCGTGAAGCCATGCTCTGCGGCAACTACGATGAGAGCTTTTTCTCTGCAAAACTCAAAGAAATAACGGACTCGCTTCGCGCTTTCGGGCGCTATCCCGACTCGTATTTCTCCCAAATACAGGATGAGAAGCTACTTGTTCAACTACAGATCTGGAGCAATGAGATCGCTAACTTAGCGCCCAAACATGCCAAGCTAAAGTTCTACAAACTCGGACAAGGCTCATGGCAATACCAAAAGTATTACCGCAAATTCTCGCAAGCCCAAGCACAAACCCTCTCCCCGCAATGCGCCTCCCCCGCGCTACAGATCGAGGACGAACTAGCCATCTGCGACGAACGCGCCGTCTACTACTTCCAAGCCCGATACAAAGACAGCAGCCCCCCTACCCGCAATCTACTCGCCCCCCTCATCCACGCGCTCACCATTCTAGCCCGCACAGACTCAAAGCCCAAAACAGTGCACGTCCTCTTTTACAACGACAGGCTCGCTCTGGACATCTCCCAAATCCACAAAAAACAAGCTCAAGCCTACCTCGACGCCCTCAGCAACGACCTGCTCAGCGCCAAACACGAGATCGTCCTCAAAGCCTACGATAAAACGCGGCCTCTACAAGCCGACGAAATCGAAGAACAATCCCAGTTTATCTTAGAAAACCGCTACTGCGAAGCTCAGTCTCTAAGCCTAAGCCCCGTCGCCAAACTCTCCCCAAACTCCCAATTCGTCGGCGAATCCCTGCAACACCTAGCCCAAAACGCAAACACTCGCTACTCGCTTATCAACGAGCTTCTATCCACCGTAAACGAAGCAAACTAGTCCCCATCCTCTGGCGCTGGCACCACATCATCACTCATGGGCTTACACACGTCATCGACGCAAATCTCATCGTACGCACAGGCACACATCGGCGCCACATACGCATCGCGCCCACAGCCCGCCGCCATTATCACCAAAACCAACAACGCTAAAACCACTCTCATATCACACTCCATCACGCAAATCGCGCAAGCCACTTATAGCGAAGCCGCTCACCCCGCGCAAGCCCTTGCCTACACAAAATAGCTCGAATTTTTTTTAACTCTAGGCTATACAAAAGCCGAGCTTTTTTGCGGGGGGATACCCCCCTACGCCCGAGCCTCACTCAAAATTCGCCATTAGCCGCAAAATATTTTGCGCTGTATTCGCTAAACGCTCATCCAGCGCAAAATATGCGGCTAAGGGCGAATTTTTCGCGGGGTCTCGGTCTACCCCCCTCGCTACGTAGTTCATAGCCCCCAACACATACTATAAAGCAAATTAAGACCTTTGCACGACGAAAAATATTGAATTTCATTGGGCAAACGTCGCAACACTTAAATATTACACGAATTTTGTTAGGAATAAAGACTTAATAAGCGAATACAATTTTCCATCGACATCGTCGAATGAAATAATCAGTTCAGCTAATAAGCAAACGCTTTGCACAAAAATAAGTGGCAGCATTTTGTTTTCTTTTGGGAGTGCGCCGCAAAGTGTTCCCTGGGCAGCCGCAAAATCCTGTTTCGCCAAAAACTGGACGGGGCGTCGCGGGGTGTCCCCGCGGAGGGGGTAGTGGCAAACCCGCGCGCAGCGCGGGGTTGACACGTAGGGGGACACTTCCCCCACAAAAAATAGCCCTGAAAATTATCAATTTGACGACTTTGCGCTTGCCCTGAGCCCCATCCAAAGGCCAGAGCAGCCCTAAAAATTTTATAAAAGGAAAATCATGCCAGGAATCGGTGTCATCAGCAATCGCAACGCACGTGTCAACCGCTTAAAACCCGGTCTCAAAGACCAGCTAGCCTTCATCGTGGGCAGTAACGGCGAAGTCTCCTCTACCGGCAAGCTCAGCGATGTGACCAAAGCGCTCGAAACCTTTCGCCGCATCGGCGTCGATATGATTGCCATCAGCGGTGGCGACGGTACGTCTCATAAAACCATCGAGATAGTGCTCTCCGTTTACCAAAACCAGCCCCCTCCCCCGATCTTATTACTTCCCACAGGAACCCAAAACATGATCCCGCGCTCGTTTGGTATAGCTGGAAACGGGCTATCCACGCTGCTTCTAGCCATCGCGCGCTACCAACACAACGTCCCCATGCGCTGCATTAAACGAAACATCCTCAAAGTCAATGAACATCACAGTTTTATGTTTGGTTGCGGAACCGCCGCCCGTTTTATGATACCATACTATGAGTCTGGCGAAACCAACCCCATAGGAGCGGCCAAAATGATGTTTTCTTACTCCATGGACGCGCTTCGGGGTGGCGAAAAGTCTGCAAAAATCTCAGCTCCCATCGAAATGGAAATGACCCTCGATGACGGCGACGTCGAAAAGCACCACGGTGTACACACCTTTTTTTGCAGCTTCGTAGAGAGGCTTCCCTTACACTTTGTACTCTTCCCGCGCGCAGGGCGCGACGAAGGCGTCTTCGAGATAGCATACACCTCGGCGACGCCCGCACACTTTGCCAAAGCCCTACCCTACGTCCTCATGGGAACGAGTAGGAGCATCAAAAACGTCAACCGAAGACTCGCCCGAAAACTAAAATTGCGATTCTCCAAGCCTGAGCCCTACACTCTTGATGGAGACCTCTACGATCCCTGCGATAGCTTTGACATCAGCGCGGGTCCCGAGCTTCTCTTTGTCGTACCCGACCTTAAACTTGGCGCAGAGAACCCAAACCTGCGCTACGAAGAAATAGGTCCCTGGGGTATGCGATATTTGCTCTAATCACATCGAGACCTTTGCACGTCCAGAATTAGTGTATTTAATTTTAAAAATCCGATACAGTTTTAAACAAAATGAGACATTTTGTAGAGAAATATAAGCTGAAAATGCTAATAAAATAAGGCAGGTTGAAGATAGAATGATATTTTATTCGAAAAGTGCTTGAAAGAGTGCTTTCTTTTTTGGAGGGGGGTGCGGGGGGAAACATCTTTTCTTTGGCACAAAGAAAAGGGTTTCCCCCCGTGCAAAGCTCTCCTTAATTTTAAAAATCCGATACAGTTTTAAACAAAATGAGACATTTTGTAGAGAAGCATAAGTTAATAATGCTCATCAAATAAGACAGGGTGAAGATAGAATGACATTTTATTCGAAAAGTGCTTAAAAGAGTGCTTTCTTTTTTGGAGGGGGGTGCGGGGGGAACCTTTTTTCTTTTGCAAAAAGAAAAA
>JBBAEA010000097.1:0-13894 GCA_041656175.1 Bradymonadales bacterium
GCTTTGACGGCCTCGATGATTTCGGTCAATACCCCGTAACTTGCCACAAAAACTGCCAAATCGACGTCCGAATTTACGCGCGGCGCTAGGCGCTGCATGCTCTCTTCTGCGGTTTTCGGGTACGCTTTACCCATGGCTTGTGCTCCACTTTTTGGCTTTGCATCGTCTTTTTTGCAGGAAACAAAGGGAAATGCCATGCAAAATGCCAACAAAATTAGTAAATATCGATTTATGTTCATCACGTAACCTTTCCACGCAAATTCGCTGCTCGCCGCGCCCATCAATATTCATGCGACGATTCAGCTTGCAACTTATCACAAGGCTAATCATAAAGTCCAAGCTCTGCGTGTATCTTTCAATTTTGTGGGGGGCTTGCCGCCCCCCTACGCGCGGGCTTCCTCGGTTCTAGCCCAATTCGCGCAGTATTTTCTGCCTTGTATCGGCTGTTCGCCAATCCAAGGCAGAAAATGCGCTCATTGTGCTATTCCCTCGGCGATCCCGCGCTACCCCCCGTGTGCTCCGCTTCACGAGGCTTTACGCCATGAGCTTACGCAGCAGCGCGCTAAATTCGCTTATAGCCTTTCCACGATGAGAGACGCTTAGTTTTTCGCTGGCGCTTAGTTCGGCAAAGCTTTTTTGCAGCTTATCATCGTAAAAAAGCGGATCGTAGCCAAAACCGTTATTGCCGCGCGGCGCGTCGAGAATTCTTCCATATGCGTAGCCTTCAACGCTAAGTATGGCGTGGTTTTTATCGGTATCGAGCTCGACGCCTGCAAGTTCCAATTTGTGGCAGCGTTCTATTATATCGGGATCGACAATGACGGCGACGAGGCTGCAAACAAACTTTGCGCCGCGGCTTTTTGGCGCTAAGCCCCGAAGTTCATTCAGCAATTTGGCGTTATTGGCGGCATCTCTGCGATCTTTGTCGCAAATACCCGCGTAACGTGCGGAGTGTACCCCTGGCGCGTTATTTAATGCATCGACGCAGAGCCCCGAGTCGTCGGCTAGAGCCGATCGATTAAAAGCCTCTGAATAGGCTAGCGCCTTTAAGAGCGCATTGCCGCGAAAGTCTGGCGCCGATTCATCGACATCAATTTCGTGCGGGGCGAGCGCAATTTTAAGGCCAAAACGCTCTAAGGCTAAGGCGATTTCTTTTTGTTTATTCGTGTTTTGTGAGGCTAAAATCCAGTTTTCTCGCATTTCGTACGCCGTTTTTCTTAGCTGTGCAAAGCTCTCATTGTTTTTAGGTTTATCAAAGATTTTGCTTTCGATTCCGTTTCTCTTTAGACTTTGCTTCATGGGACAGTGGCCACAAAGTACTGGCCAAGTTCATTGCTATCAAAGCAACAGTTTTGCGCTTGCGCAAGCAAATAAAATGAGAGCGAAAGTTAAGGCGCAATCTTTTTTGTGTACCCGTTTTAGTGAGCTAGCATGTTTGATCTACGACGTCGTTTGTATTCCACTTTGATGTGGCAGCGCCACCGCCTGCGTCGCCGCCAAAATCGCGAAACGCATGAGCTGCGCTACCTCTTTTTTGAAGTTTCGCGCCGCTGCAACTTGAGCTGCCTATACTGCGGTAGTTCGTGTACGGCGCAGCAGCGAGCTGGGGAGCTAAGTCTCGATGAGTGGAAGCGTATTATCGACGAAGTTGCCGATCACTATGATTCTCGAAGGATCATGGTCGCGATTACAGGCGGTGAGCCGCTACTTCGCGAGGATATTTACGATATTATGCTGAAGCTGCGAGAGCGCGGATTTCCTTATGGTATGGTGTCTAACGCGACATTGCTCGACGACGCGGCGGCAAAGAAACTTATTGCCTGCGGGATTCGGGCTATTTCGTTAAGTATGGATGCGCCCCCTGAAATTAACGATAAAATCCGCGGCAAAGGCACATCCGACGCGGTAATACACGCTATCCAGCATTTGCGCGATAACGGCTATACGGGGATCTTAGAAATTATTTCGACGCTTTCCAAGCCCGCGATCGACGCGCTAGCCGAAATGCAACGCTTCGTATCGGATTTGGGCATTAAACGTTGGCGCGTGGCGCCGATTATGCCTATAGGGCGCGCTACCGAGTACCCAGAGCTTATTCCCGATGATGAAGACCTTCGCGCTACCCTAAACTACGTCAAAGCTGCGCGTATGTCGGCGAGCGATACGCTGCAGCCCGAGTTTGGCGAAGAAGGTTACTTGGGCGATGAGTTTGAAGGGATGGTTCGACCCTACCTTTGGCACTGCCGCGCTGGGATCAACGTCGCAGGTATACGCTACAACGGTGTACTCGCCGCGTGCCCCGAAATTTCCTACCATTTTGATCAAGGCGATCTACGAAAAGAAGCGTTTAAAGACATATGGGAGAACCGCTATCAAGTTTTTCGCGATCGCTCATGGACCAAAAAGCTAGGTCCCTGCGTCGATTGCGAGGCTTATGCCAACTGCGATGGAGGCGCGATGCACCTCTACGACGACTGCGATAGCCCCATAAAGCGCTGTTTTTACCAGATGTGTAAATAACTTAAGCGAGACCTTAGCGCGCAAATCGGGAGCACCCGATTTTACGCAAGATCTTGTTTTTGGTGGCAGAACTTTTGGGTTTTTCGCCGTCGGCGCCTTCTTCCTCTTCTTCCTCCCACCACGCGGCGTACTCGTCATCAGTCGAAAACATTTCTAAAATCGCGGGGTCTAGCCCTTCTGGTAAACTTATTTTACGCGGATTTATCGCAACATTAATGTTGATCTTCCACTTGCCGTCTTCCTCGCGCATATGTACAGTTCGTTCGTTGTCTTCAAGTAGCACCTCGACTTGCGCCGTTTTGAAGCCTTTAACTTCTTTAACGCTTTCTCCTAGGATTTTGGGTTTCGTTGGTGGCGTGACGCCGTCCATCATATGTTCCCAGGGGTCTCCCGCGCGATCCCAGGTGGTTTCTAGCAGTGAGATGGAGTCGGCGGTAAAGGATTCGCGGAATGCCTCGTACTTGTTTTCGTAGGCGTAGGTGAAGGCTTTTTTGAGAGCGTCTTTGGGTTGTTTGCCGTGGTATTTAACGAGGTATACAATCCCAGCGATGATGGCGGCGCTCAGCAATATGATGCCAAGAACGACGAAGCGCTTCATTGCGCCCTTGGCTCTTCCCTTGGCTTGGGCACCAATTTGCTTGGGTTTAGGGGCCATGGGTGGGACAGGAGCACCAGCTTTTCTTGCTGCACTTTTAACATTAACCTTGGCTCGCATAATGATTACCTAGTGGGGGTCAAAACTTGCGTTTACAGACGAGGGCGTTTGAGATGCCAAGATCATGCGGGGTGATGCCAGTTGCTCAACTAGGGCGGCTGCCTTAGGATCGTTTTCGGCGTAGCAGTGGCTGCCTGGTTGGCGCAATGCTGCGGAGTATCCTCGCCGAGGGGGGAGCCCAAGACCCCGCGAAAAAAGTCGCAAAAGCTGCACGCTGTGCGATGGATGCGCGATTAGCAAATACATCGCACAGCGTTATGCAGCTTTTAGCGAATTTTACAGCGAGGCTTGGGCGCGGGGGGAAGCCTCCCCCCGTCATGAAAGAAAATCAAGTGAAGAGCAACTTTAACAGTGTTAGCAAACTTAATCGATGGGAATCATCTCGGTGCCCACATCGTCGGTTTCGCCTTCGGGCGGCGGTAGGCTGCCGTCGGGGTTGGGGCGTGCAAGTCGGGTTTTTTCGACGGGCGTGCAGTCTTTGATTTTTCGCGGGGGATCGATGGCGTCTCGGACGTAGCGATAGGGATCCGCGAGGAAGTTGACATAGTCCGCCTCATCGACTGTTACTGTATAATAATCCGAGAAAACATCAAAGCGATTTTTGAGTACAATTCGGCGAGGTTTGAGGTCTTCGATTTCTTGCTCGATGGCGTCGTACCATTGGCCGTCGTTTTCGAGTATGGTTCGTGCCAATTTCATGGGTTCCCAGACTCGCATGCAACCGTGGCTAAAAGCGCGAGTGGGATAACGGAACAGGCCTTTGAGGGGGCTGTCGTGCATAAAAGTGCTTTCGGCGTTGGGGAAAATAAATTTTACGCGCCCCAAAGCGTTGGAATCGCCGGGAAGTTGTCGCAGGATGGTGTAATTATTCTCGCTATAGTATTCGAAGCCGTTTTTTTGCAACCAATCGGGGTTGGCGTGCATTTTGGGGATGTATTCTTCTTGTTCGATGCGACGCGGGACGTTCCAGTAGGGGTTGTATTCGATGTAGAGCATGCGTGCGCGCTGCAGCGGGGTGGCGTTGACGTAAACCATGCGTTTGGTAACGGGGCTACATTCGCGTTTGGCGTTTCCGACCACGATGGGGAAGCGCATTTGGCGTTCACCTTCGCGCCAAAGTTCGGCGTGGAAGTCGGGGATGTTGATGTAAATGTAGTATTGACTCGCCAGGAGGTAGGTGGCGCGCCAACGTTTTATGTTTTCGCCGATTTGGGCTAACCTGTCTTTTGCACTTATATTGAGGCTGTTCCAGAAAGCGACGGGAAGTTCGTCGTTTTCCTCCATTTGGTGAGTGCGCTTGTAGAGCAGGACGGCGTTTCGCAGCTCGTCATCGGCGTTGTCGTCGATTTCTCCGTGGTAGTAGCCTTCGGCAGCTAGTCGTTGCTTGAGCGCTTGGGCGGCGAGGCTGTTTCGTCCAAAGCGGATGTTGGCGCGTTTTATCGATTTCCAGCCGCCTGCGTCAACGATGTTTTGATATTGCTCGTAAGCTTTGAGCAACTTTAGGTACTGCGTGTGCGGTGGGTAGATGCTGCGAACGATTTGCTCTGTTGCATCGGCGCCTTCATTGAGCGCTTGGCCTAATTGGGCGATGTGCGCGTGCAGGCGCTTGTAGAGGATTTCGCGGCGTTTGGCGTCGGTGGGTTTTGAACCCATGAATTCTTGCTCTTCGTCAGTGAGCGCGTTCATGTTGCTAATGCTTAGATCTCGCGCGAATTTTAACCAAGCGTCCATGAGCAGGAGCTCCATATCGACAGCTTGCTTCGCGTTTGCCGCTAAGCTTTGCTCACGGGCTTGGACGCGTTTTTTTAAAGACTCGATTCCGTCTTCTCCTAAAATGAGAGCTACGACTTGCTCCGCTTTCACCTCATCGTTTAGCGCAATCCCATGCTTTTGTACGATCTTTGCCGCTTCTTTAAGCTCTTCGTCGCTAAGGGCGAGTTTTCCTATGTTTTGGGGGTTTGAACCCTCTAAGTTCGCGACACTCTCTAAAAGGCGATCAAGCGGGTAGCTGCTTTCGTCGAGTAGATGCCGAGCTAATCCCTGTAGTTCTTCGAACAAAATTTTTGCGCCTTCGTTGAGTTCGCTTCCATCTAGAAGCACGGGTTTGAACTGCAATTCCGAATAAAAGTCTAACATTACATCGTCGTAACGCAGATCCATCGGCAGGCTTCTATCTTTTTTTCGATCCTCTGAGCGTTCTAGCGAGGCTTCTAGGCGCGTTTTGAGCAAGGAAGAAAATTCGGGGGATTCTGCCACGTGAAGCAGTTGCTTCTTGATTTCATCTCGCCTTTCAGTGAGGAAGGCTAAAGTTTTATCGGACTCTTTCTCTTTAACGGATACTTCTTCCTGAACTGGCGATTCTGTCGCAGTGCGAGCGCCGCAGGAACTCATTAGAATGGCTGCTAAGACCAAGCCTAGGCTGCTAAAACCTCGGCGTCCTTCCTTGAACATAGTTCTTCTCCTTCGTTTACACTCCCCCGTTTATCAAAACTTAATGCGTACTCCCAAAAAGACAAATAATAGGGTTAGCAAGATTTGAAAGCTGCCCCCTACTGTTTTTGCAATTTTCACATGCTTCAGAGCATCTCTAGGCTAGCTCTCTACTCTCAAGTCTAGAGCCACGCTAGTTCCTCCATTTTTTTCGAGCAATGCGCATATTTTTTTTGCATGCGCCTTCGTGAGGTCGCCAACAACTGCTACGCGTTGCGGCCAATGTTTCACAGCGTTTTGGGCGATTTTGGAGACTTCAGCGGCGCTGCACTGAAGTAGGCGCTCTGCATGCATTTTGAGGGAAGGCGCAAGACCTTGCTGCAGCGCGGAGCTGAGCCACTGTGCGATACCCACGGCGGAATCGAGCAGTGCGCTGTGCTCCCATAGCAGGCGGTTTTTGGCGCGCAGTAGTTCGGACTCGCAGGGTGGGTTTTGAGCAATATCCTCGAAAATGCGAAAAATCGCGTCGAGTAGGCGCCCTATTCGCCGATGCTGGCAGGAAAGTCGAAGTTGCAAAAGGCTGTACTCTCGCGTCATGGAGATATACGCCTCAATATCGTAAACGAGGGCGAGTTCATCGACTAAACTTCTGGATAGGCGGCTAGCCATGCCGTCATCGAGTATTCGCACCAGCATTTCGCTGGCGGCAAAGTCGGGGCTGCGCACGTTAGCGCCAAGCATTGCCATGCAGACGCTGCTTTGGCTAGCGCCTTGGTAGGGTTTTACGCTAAGGGCGCGGTGTGGGGTGGGAAGTTGTGCGTAGTCATCTTTTGGGGGTACTGCTTTTAGGGCTAGAGCGCCGAAAGCATCGTTTGCCGCTTCAAAGCAGGCTGCCGTTGAGCTGAGATTACCTGCGATGACGAGCGTCATGTTACTAGCCACGTAATATTTTTGGTAAAAGTCGATGATGTCTGCTTTTTGTAGTGCTTTGACCTGAGAGGGGGAACCAGCAATAGGGCGCCCCAAAGCAACGCTAAACATGCTTTCTAGGAGCAGGTCTTCGGCGTTTATCAGTGAATCATCGTCTTCGTAGTCGGAGAGGATTTCTTCTAAGATGATGTCGCGCTCCCCCGCGATGCCAGTGAGTCGCGCGTTGATGATGGCGTCGGCCAAAAGATTAAGGGCTCGTGCGATGAACTGCGGTGGGAGCATGACGTCGAAACTTGTGCATTCCCGTGAAGTGTAGGCGTTAAAATCGGCACCTATGGATTCGAAGGCTTCACTGAGTAGGCGGAGGCTAGGATATTTTTTAGTGCCACGAAAGATGAGATGTTCCAACAAGTGAGCTGCGCCTGGCGCCTGCTCGTCGCGGCTCCCGGCACCAATATTGAGAATGATGCAAGCGCGATGGAGTTGCGGCATATGACAAAGCGCTACGCGCATTTTGTTGGGAAGCTGTCGTATTTCAACAGGTAGTTCTAAGCTGTTAGTCGGTAAATTGTGAGTAAAATTTGCGTTCAAGCCTTCCTCAATGAATAAACGGTGAATTGCTTTTTGTGAAGTCAGCAAACTTGCCATCCCGATGAAGCTGCGCTACATCGGTTTGGGAGTGGAGCTTAGCCCTGATGCAGCTCCTTGTCATTGGCAAGATGATCAGAGATTTTTATGATGAAAGCCAAGCAAGAGAAAAAATTTCATTTGGTTTTAGGCATTACTTTTTTGCTCTTTTTACTTTGTGCTGCTGGCCTGCTTGTGGAAGGTTTTAGCCTTGTAGCCGTGATTGCTGGTAATTTATTGGCCATGGGCACCGCGTTTTGGCTCTTTTTCACGACCTTGAATCTTGAGCGAAATTCGCAAAAAACAGCCATCGAAAATCAGCAACGCTCAAGAGCTGCACGCAAAACGCTCTACTAAGCGATAATCATGCAGTTGCTCTAAAATCGCGAGACCCTCCAAAAGCATCATGGCAGTTGATGCGCCTAAAGCTTGACGTTGTATTAAAGCATTTGCTAAACTTGCCACGTTTGGTATGTGCTTCCTAATGAGAAGGGAACACGCGATCTTATTACGGATGTTTACGGAGGAAGTTAAATGGGCGCGAACAAAACCCAGATTTTGAATTTGTTGGAGTTGCGCTTTGATTACCAGTCTGCTCGCAACGTGTTGAGCAACTGGAAAAAATCAAAGGGAATAAAAGACGAGGCAAACGACCTCTCAGACGCCGATCTGCGAAGCCTACTGCTCTTCCTTGACTCTGAAGGGCTTGGTTCAGAGCGCCTAACGAAGGCTCTTGAGAAGCACATCCTAGACAAGGACGCTGGTTCAGAACAGCAGCATCACGAACATCATGAGCAGCAGCATCACGAGCAGCAGCATCACGAGCAGCAGCATCACGAGCAGCAGCATCATGAGCAGCAGCATCATGAGCAGCAGCAGCATGAACATCATGAGCAGCAGCATCACGAGCAGCAGCATCACGAACATCACGAGCAGCAACATCATGAACATCATGAGCAGCAGCATCACGAACATCACGAGCAGCAGCATCACGAACATCACGAGCAGCAACATCATGAACATCATGAGCAGCAGCATCACGAGCAGCACGAGCAGGAAGAATCAGATGGTGCTGAAGAAGGGGAAAACGCCGAAGAAGGCGAAGAGAATAAAGAAAATCAGGGGGGAAAGCGACGTAGGAAAAAGAAATAAGTTTTGTAAAAAGCGCCAATTGGCGCTTTTTTTTTAACACAAGAGCGCCAGCCCAACAGTAGGGGCAGCTTTCAAAGCTGCCCTTGATGAACGCAAAAAAATAAGCGAGTGTTCAAAGTAAAAGCCAATAAAATCAATATGTTACACAGAGAAAGAACCATCGTGCCAAGCTCTTGAATTCTATTGGTACGTAGCTAGTACTATGTAAGCGATCGTTTTTTTAGTGTCATCATCTTTTATCGACTCTACCCGCGTCCATCCGTTATAAGGATAGATTTTATATTCAGCGTAGCTTTGTGGCGAAGCCTCCAATGACGCAGAAGCACCAAGCACTTCAGCGTCTTTTTCACAGCTTATGGCTAAGGGATGCGCTGGGGTGGGGTAAAATTCTACGGATACGAGCTTTCCTTCCCTAAAATTCGCATAAACACCGTTCTTTTCGAAATACATGCGCTCCACGCCTAAAATGTTGCGCTCTCGCTGGCTTGGGTGCTCCGAAATGATGTCTTGGATTTCTTCTAGGCTTTGCCCAAGCTTAATTCCTGCCAAGCTTTGGCCTGGTTTTATGCAAGTAGTTTCGATTGGCTTTACTACCTTTGCAGGGCGGTACTCCAAATGATAATAAACGACAAAAATGCTGCCTAAAAATAAACTGAAAAAAACGATGGTTTTCCATTCAAACTTGAGAAACTCCAAACCCTTACCTCAGTGCCAGTTTTGAATATTTTAGAACAAACTGCGTACTACGCCGCAATTCACGGGAGCATTGTGCTTGGCGTGATTGCGTTAAAATTGCCGTTCTAGGCTGTTAATCCCAAAACGGCAATATAATCTTAGCAAAGATTTGATAAAACGCGATAGAGGAAAAAAGTTCTAAAATCTATGGCTTGTAGTCTCCCGACTTTGTCACTTGGGTTGCCAATCAATGCAAAATGAGTAGGGGCTGCTTTCAAAGTTGTTTTTGATTTGGTAGGGGCAGGTTTCAAACCTGCCCCTATATTCAACACTCTACACACAAATCACAGTCTCCGTATTTCCTTGTGGAAGCAGAAAAGACCTCGAGCTAAGTTCTTGAATTTATTTGAGAAAACTTGTCATTTCAGAGAACTAACGGCATATTCTATATGTTCTTGAGCTTTCTTTTTTAAGGAAGGCTTTGCCAAGTGAAAATGAGTGTTTAGTTTGTAATGAGTTTTATGCGTCGTGCCAAAGTGCGCGACGCCGTGGCAGTGAAGCCAGATTGGTATGTGCTTTTCGTTTTTAATAGGAGGAATTCATGGATAACTTCAGCAAGTTGGTGTGGCGAACTTTTATTCTTATGGTGTCGTTACTGTGTTTTGTAGGAACCGCAGCGGCACAAGATGAGCCCATCACCATTGATGCCAAAGAAAAGATTGTTGACGACAAAGAGGCGCAAGAGAAGGTGGCGGAGGGGATACAGCGCGAATCTGGCTGGTATCCCAAGTTGCGAATTGGTGGCACCGCATCGCTAAACTACAACAAAGATGTTGTCGATGTTATTGATGGAACGGCATTCACCTTCGGTCTGTTTATTAAGGGTGGGCTAGATTATGTTTACAAAAACTTCGAGTGGATTAACAACCTCGACATCGAACACCAACAAACAAAAACCCCCTCCATTGAAAGCTGGATTAAATCCGTGGACAAGTTCGATTTCCGAACCCTAGTCCTCTTCCGTATCCCCAAAGTTGAGTGGTTAGGGCCCTTCGCACGTTTTAGGCTCCAAACCTCACTCTTCCCAGGCTACTACATCACCGATAAAGACATCATGGTGCGCTACTATAGCTACGGCACCAGCATGGACGACAAAACCGACCTCAGCAAGATAAAACGCGCCCGCATGCTCGCCGCCCAAGACTCCATCAAGGTTACCAGCGCTGGCGAACCCCTCGTACTCACCGAAAGCATCGGTCTATTCATTAATCCTTACAGCCATGACCTGCTCACCGTTACCTTCAAGGCTGGCGCCGCGGGTCAACACCTTTTTGCCGATGGTGGCTATGTGGCCTTCGATAAAGATGACAAAGACCCCTTCTATGACCTCATTGAGCTCAAAACCACGCATTCGCTTGGTGTCGAAGGCGAACTCGAACTTAAAGGTATCTTTACAGAATATGCAAACTGGAGCTTGCTTGGAAACCTCTATTATCCATTCTTGACCTCCAAATCCCACGGCCTCAAAGGGGCTGAGCTCATTCACTCCGATATCGAAGCCAAAATTTCGGTTAAAATCTCCAGCTGGGCCTCGCTCGACTACGCCCTCACAGCTCGCCTGCGTCCCTTCATTACCGAAAAATGGCAGATCAACAACACAATTCTACTCAACATTGGTTTCGACGTTTTTTATTAAAACGCTGAATTCTCAAGTTTTTGGGGGGGAAGTTTCCCCCTACGCGCGGGCTTCCCTCATGATCGGTGGCTTCGCGCTTTTTTTTATGCCTTGTATGCGCTCAAATCGCGCATCCAACGCATAAAATGCGCTCAGGCACCGCTCCTTCGGGCGATCCCGCGCTACCCCCACCCATAAATTATTTTTGCTATCTGAAACTTATCTGGTAATTTTGATTAAAATTCGATAAAAACTACAAAAAGTGCTTAATGTTTTCGTTACGCGAGTGCAAGAGAAATATTCGGTGGATTTGGCTTATTCTTAACTATCGTAATTATTTTCGCTAATTGAGTACTATGATGGTTACGCTAGTATTGTAAATTATCTGCGTAGGAGATTTGCTCAGCTGTGTATGAGGTTTAGAATGAAATGAATATTATTTCTCATCTTGTTTGGCGCTTCAATGTTATTTGGCTGTAACGGCGAAAAAAGGATATAACATGCGACTATCCGACCGAGTTTTGCAGCGGAACATGTGTGAACTTTTCGAAGGATCGCGTCAATTGCGGCGGCTGTATGGCGGCGGGTGAGGGAGAGCGATGTCCAAGCAACAAGGATTGCGTGAACGGCAAATGTGAGCTTGTTTGCACGGCTCCTGCGGTGAAGTGTGGAGACGCTTGTGTAGACTTTTCGAAGGATTGAGCTAATTGCGGCGGCTGTGTTGCGGAAGGCAAGGGAGAGCGATGTGACAATGGCGAGAATTGTGTAAACGGCAAATGCGAGCTTCTTTGCACGGGCGCCACCCGAAAGTGTGGAGGTGAATGTGTAGATCCCCTTACGAACTCAGACCATTGCACAGCATCGACCAATCCCAGCGATTGTGGAGTCGTTTGCGAGGCTGGCGAGGGTTTGCACTGCAAGAACGGCCAATGCGTGTCTATTTGCACGGGTAACTTGCGATTTTGCGGGGAAAGCTGCGTAGATACGCTACAAGACAATAGCTATTGCACCAAAGAGGCAACGGGCTGTGGTAGCCCGTGTGGCAGTGAACAGGCCTGTGTTGCAGGTGAATGTGTGGATAATTGTGTTGCGCCTAACAAGATTTGTAGCGGCACCTGCGTTAACACAAATACTTCAGTCCTTCATTGCGGGGGCTGTATTCAAATCTGTAGCTTTTCGAGCAGGAATGTAAAAACACACGCCTGTGTGGAGGGGCTGTGCAAGTCACTGCAGTGCGAAACAGGGTATGCAAATTGCAACGAGGCGATGGAGACTAATTATAGCCTGTATGACGGCTGCGAGGTAAGAATACGTGACAACTCGGCTCATTGTGGTGCTTGTAATCAGAATTGCCACGAAAAGGAAAATGCCAACTTACAGACTAATGGTGCATCGTGTGGTGCTTATAAATGCTCGGTTAAAGCGGGAAAATGCCAAGAAGGCTTTGCAGATTGCAACGGCTTAGCTCAGGATTATGCCGAATTTGATGGATGCGAAGTAAACATCAATGAGCCTGAGAATTGCGGTGGCTGCGGGAATAATTGTGCGGCTAAAGCGGACGCTCATGTTAAAACTGATGGCGCCGTATGCACAAGCGAGCGCGAATGCAAGGTTTCTAGCAATGGCTGCGAAAATGGTTGGACGGATTGCACATCAGACGCTAAGCCATATGCCGAATTCGATGGATGCGAAAGCAACTTTTCTCAGTTGAACTTGAAGTCGTGTACCGAATGTCTTGATGGGTATTCCCCTATTAATGCATCAAATGTTTTGGATGGCTGTACAAAGGGCTGCACGACCATTGAGACTGCAGAGTTTTGCGCTGCTGCGGGCGCACCCGCTCGCATTGTGAGCATTGAGCCACAACGAGCAATTGCCAGCGACGCCAAATTGACCATAGTGTTTAAGAAAAATGGAGAAAGCTCAAGTTCTGTACCCGTTATTCAGCTGGAAACGCGCCCAGGCGTATTTACGACCATTACCAAAGGCGATGAGATTGGTTCCGATAGCCGCACTGAAATGAGTCGAATTAAAAAACAGCTCTTGCTTGATGCCCTTAGCAGCGTAGGAAAACTCAATTTCAAATATGAGCCAAGTGGTATTTGCCTGTCGCTTTCACTGACCTTTATCGCTGGGAAAATAACATGGGATGTAAACCTGGCATGGGCTGCGCTGGCACCTGTGTTCCCAGCCTGTCGGAGTAGCAGCTTACCTATTCTCGCTGAAATCGCGATGATTAGAATTTAAGCCACAACGAGTGCCGTGCTTCCGTACCTTGTCATCTGCTCAGGAATACTGTCGTCTCCACGCATTCAAGGACACGCTATGAGAAGCCGTAAGGTAAGGAACTATCAGCTTTTCGCAGGGGGTCATCTATGGCAGGTCGCCTCCGCGACGGTGACCAGCCTGCCCGATGGCACTGAGGCCATCGCATCGGACGAGCTCGAACGCATTCACAAGGCCGTCGCGAATGCCGTTCGTGGGCCTCGATGGCGTGTGCGTGGTCGGTCGCGACCTTCTGAGAGAGGTGCTACGCGTGGTGGAGCAGGCCTCGGCATGGGCCCGGGCGGCGGCTCCGAGGCGAGCACGATGTTCGAGTCGAGGGCTCCAGCATGGCGAGCATGATGCTCGAGTCGAGGGCTCCAGCATGGCGAGCATGATGCTCGAGTCGTAGGGTTTTGGGGGCTTGCAGCTTCTGAGAGGCGGAGGTTTTCTGTCCGTGCGCGATGTGGTGTGGGGTGGATGAGCACGCGGTGACGTCGAGAAGCGGTGCTCGAGATGGGCGGTCACGATGGTCGAGTCCGAAGGGGGCTGAGTGGGTGCTGAAGCCGGAGCAGGGTGGCTGTGCGGTGATGTCGAGAAGCGGAGGGGTATAGCGGTGGTCGCGTCAGAGATGGCGCTGAGTGGGTGCTGAAGCCGGAGCGAGGCCAGACCTTGAGGTAGGCCCTGCGGTCCCGGAGTGGCGGAGCCGAGAGGTTTAGTACGACCGGGAGTGGGCTGCACAACGACCAAGCTCACCGGCGGTAAAAAGCAGAGCGAGGAACGAGCGGCGCTTTTTGCCGTCCGAGTGCATGTGATTGTTAGAAGCCATTACATCTGAGCCAGATTGGTAATGAGATTGTATGTAAACCAACCATCACCAGTAGAAAATGATTGTGGCTTTGCAGTTT
>JBBAEA010000098.1:0-13706 GCA_041656175.1 Bradymonadales bacterium
AGCTCGGCGTGTATTTGCTCTAAGTCTTGTAGGCGCTCTCTGAGGCTATCAAGGCCAGCCTCACTTTGTCCTGAAGCGCTAGTTGCGATCAGCGCCTCGGCGCTCTTGAGCTGTTCCCGCAAACTATCGCTCTCTTTGTTCGCGCGCAGCAAATCCTCTCGAAGTTGTGTGTTTTCACTTAGTAGTGCACCGCCGTCGCCCCCGCCGCTACGAATAGTGTTTTGAAGTCGCAAAATTTCGCTATTGCGCTCTTCAATCCCAGCGCGTAGTTCGCCAAACATCGCCTCGTGTTGCTCAACGACCTTCTTCATATCGCGACAGTGTCGCTCTGAGTCTTCAAGATTCGCGTTGAGTTCCTGAATGTTATGCTGCAGTCTCTCGACGTTTTCTCGCTCTTCTTTAACGGCGTACTGCGTCAAATCAAGCTCTCGCTGTAGCTCGGTTAAGTGGCGATTTTTTTGCGTAAGTTGAACTTTGAGGTTCGCTATCGTGGTTTCGGCGTTACTAGTCGCCATTCCTTTAGATTCGAGCGATTGCTTAAGAGCGCCAAGTTCATACTCGAGGTTCTCGTTATGCTCTTCGAGGGTAACGATTTCACGCTTATTTTCTTGTAACTGGTCTTTTTGGTGCTCTAGCTGCTCTTTTAAGTGCTTGATCATATCGTTGAGACTATCGACGACAGTATCGTGATGATCAGTTCGGTGCTCAAAATCAAGTAGCTCTCGCTCTCGCTGTTCAAGCGATTCCTTGGCCTCTCGCAGCGCTTCGTCGCTGGCAATTTTGGCATTTCGCGCATCTTCGAGTTCGCGCCTTAAGGCGTTGAACTCATCAATGAGGCGGTTGTGCTCCTCGGGATTAACGCCCATGACGGGCTGGAGGTTTGCCGGCACGGGCGCAGCCGTTGGGCGTCCACGTCCGTGCTGTGGCGGGTACTGCCCGTGTTTCGACGGCGTGTAGGGGGGACCGCCATGTTTTACGGCTGCCGGTTGGACGTAGTTACTCGCCGATGGCGGGGAAGAAGCACTACTAACGCCCATGGGCGGGCTATGGCCGGGGCTAGGCTGCGCGCCATAGGTAGAATATCCTACGCCATAGTTTGGATTGTGCCCCCCCGTTGGTGGCCCTAAAGATTGTGGCGGCTGTGAAAGCGGCCTAGCGGGTGATGGAGGCTGTGCTTGTGCCCCCATTGGGCTGACCATCCCCGACTCATCGTCAAGCACTCGCAGCGAGAAGTTGCCGCATTTAAATTCGCTGTTGGCGCAAAGCTCTAAAAGCTCACCCGCCTGTAATCGCATTCCATCGACGTAGGTTCCGTTTGTCGGTCGTCCCGACGGTGGATCTTGTACATATACGCGACCATCTTGCCAAGTAACCATCGCATGTATTCGCGACACCGACGCATTATTCGTCTGAATGTGGCAGTCCGGATTTCGCCCAATGGTGATCATATTACGCTGTGGGCCAATCTCGATAGCGCGCTCCCTACCTTGCTGATCGTTATATACTAACTTGACCAAAAAAGATTCTCCCTCTTCAATTCCTTGTTGCCGTATTGGCACACCAAGGCGAGCATAAGCCATAAGTCTAGCGCTGTAAAGATTGCAGAAGAAATACCCTGCTCTTGCCCAGTCAGGCTGTTGCAAAAATAATCGCTCTTTTTGAGGCTAGGGCAAAGGCTGCACACACATCAATTGTAGTCGCCCCAAGGGGGGCTCTGAACAATCGCGTCGGGGGCGTTACGGGGGTCTGGACCCCCGTTGAGGGGGTAGTGCCAAACCCGCGCGCAGCGCGGGGTTGACACGTAGGGGGACACTTCCCCCACAAAAAAACAACCTCAATGTCGCATGAATCAGAGCTTGCTTCATCGCTTCACTTATTCCTTGCATCGACAGAATGTCTCAACTAAATACAGCTAGTCATCGCGTTTGTTGCGGTAGAGTTTATTCGGATTATGTACAATGAATCGCCAAAATCTTGGACTTTTGCCATTCTCTTGGCTTTGTTTGTGCATGCGTTGATTTTTTTCATCCTCGCCTTTGTGCAGCGCCCTTCGCATAAAATTCGGATAGCGGTTTCTTACCCGCTACCAGCCATGGAGGTGCAGCTCTCACCGCGCGAGGCTCTGCAACCTATTGTTTTTTTTGAACAAATCCCCAGTGATGCAAAGCTCAACTTGCGCTATGCTCAGCTCTATGAAATTGACGATAAAGAAGAAAAACTACTACTAGGTAGCGCCGAATTGCACCCAGAGAAGCAAACGGCGATTCAATTTCCGGCGCTAACAAAACCTGGACGTTACATCATTATTATACGGAGCGAAAAAGATAGCCTCTTCTCTTCGCCTTATGTTTTGGACGGCGAGTGGTTGGAGGAGTTCCCGACGGGAGATGGGGAGGGAGGGGGTGATTTTGTAGCTCCTTTTGAGATTTTGCCGCAGAAGGAAAATCTTTTGGCCGCATACCGCGAGCTAGAGCCAGAGAAAAAAGCGCCTGTGCCAGTTCCCAAAGAAGAGCCGCCATCTCCACCAAAACCTAGCGAAACACCGCCATCTCCACCAAAACCCGTAGTGTCAAAGCCTGCAAAACCCAAGAAGCAGCCGCAAGCAAAAAAAGAGCCGCAAGCAATAGTGGCACAGTCTACAAAGCCCGAGCAGGAGCCAGTTCCGGAACCTAGCCCGCAATCACCACCCAAAGCCCGCGAGTTGGTGCTGGAGGAGAAGTTCAGGGGGGTGCTCCAGTTTAAGGCTGAGAATATTAATCTTGAGCTTTATGAAAATATAGAAAATGCGGCAAGTGCAGCGTTTAATGAAATGGATCGCAATGTTGCTGTTGATACGGCTAATGATTTACGGCAAAAAGTGCAAAACGCCTATTTAACTTCACCTAGCATAAAGGCGGGGAACCAAGGCGCTAACCTGCATCACGAAAAGACGGTGGCGGAATATATCGCGCTGATGCACAAGGAGATTCATCCGCGTTGGGCTGAAACTTACCTCGTTGACCTCCACCTCAATCCCACGCGACATGACCCCCGCGCCTATGGTGATATTACCGCCATCACTGAGATTGTGCTTGATTCCATCGGCAACATTCACGATGTACGCATGGTTCGTAGCTCCGGCGTTCCAGAGTATGACAACGAGGCGATCCTAGTATCATGGCATTCAAGTCCAAAGCTCGCGCCGCCTAAAGAATTGCGTTCCCCCAACGGGAAAGCCTATGTACACTGGAGCTTCTGGGGAGATATGCGACAGTGCGGAACCTTTGGCGTAAAAGCCTTTAAGCTAGAAGCGGATCGAAAAAACGCTATTCAGCTGCGTCTGCATGCCATCAAAAAAGAGGAGGAACGCCTAGGTATCGGAGAAGCACAACAGCACGGCTCGCCACAAGCCGTAAAAAGCGCAGTGGCCCCCCAAAAGATCGACCCGCTGCAAGACTAGAGTGGGGGAGCGACTCACTATGCGTTCTACCCATCGCGCAACAATACACATGCGCAGCTATATATAATGATGCGCTCATGCACGCATTGGCTTGCCAGCTATGAGACTTTAAATTTTGAACCACGAAAAACACGAAAACACACGAAAAAATCTTTTTTAGTCTTACAGAATCAACTTGATTTGTTATAATCTTACGTGCCTTTCGTGCATTAAATTTTGAACCACGAAACACACGAAAACACACGAAAAGTTTTTTATTTATTATAATCTTACGTGCCTTTCGTGCATTAAATTTTGAACCACGAAACACACGAAAACACACGAAAAATTCTTTCTTTTTTAAATGCTTTTATAAGATTAAAGGATACCTTAGTTTTACATACCCAGCTTGATTCGTTTAAAGCTTTCGCGCCTTTCGTGTCTTTCGTGGTAAAAAAAGCTTTCGCGCCTTTCGTGTCTTTCGTGGTAAAAAAGCTTTCGCGCCTTTCGTGTATTTCGTGGTAAAAACGCTTAAAAGTTCTTTGAAACTCCATAGCTTTTTGCTAGTAGTGCATAGAGTCGCTGCTTCGACTCGAGTGAAAAATATATTTCGCTGAAATTTTAGAGTTTTACTCACGGATTTTGGGTACAATTTTGTTGTTCGCGAAACATTGTTTTGCAAACTAATAAGTATAGAAGTATGCGTAGGTTAGAAAAAATGAATTTTAGAGCTACAAGCGCTTGGTTTTTACTCTGTAGTTTTTTATGGACGATGACATTTCTCCTCGCTTGTGAAAATGTCCAAATTCTCCCCCCTGATGCAGTGCAGCATTCGGAGGCTATTATTAACGGGCAGCTAGACACGAAGCCAGCGCACAATGCGGTGATGACTTTGTACGCTGAAATTGGTTCTTGGAATACGGGTTTGTGCACAGCTACGTTGATTACCCCTCAATATGTTTTAACGGCGGCGCATTGCATAAAGGATCTTCCTGGAGTTGATGAGGATAGGCGCGTGGAACCGTATCGCCCGTATATGCGATTAGGTGTAGGTAATTCTGTAAATCAAGTGAGGGCGAGCTACCAAATTGAGGAATTCTATCCGCACCCAGAATACGGTCATGCTGATCCCACCAATGATATCGCCATCATTAAACTCAGTAAAGCAGTTCCGAGCTCAGTGGCTGTACCGATTCCACCGCTACCGCCCTCAAAGTCGTTTGCGCACGATGACACGCAACAAACGACTAAGCTTAAGGTTGAAGTCGTTGGCTTTGGTTTAACCAATTACCATGACAGTAACTCATCGGGCGTTAAGTACGCGGTTAGCGTGAATGTTGCGGGGGTTTGCGGTCTGCCCGATGTCACAAAGAATGAAAGGAGTTGCTCCATAAACGGAAGCTATCAATCCGCGTCTTGGGGAACATTTTATTATTATCCCACCCCAGGTGGGGCGTGTAGCGGCGATTCAGGCGGGCCAGTCATTCATGTAAAAGATGGAATGGAGTACGTCGCGGGTGTTACGTCTGCTGGGTATGGGGAATGTAATTCCTATAACATCGTTGTACGAGTCGCGGATTACTACGATTATATAGAATCCCTCGTAGAGGGACTCCCAGTCGATGAGAAGGAAATTTGCGATAACAAGATCGATGATAATGGCGATGGACGTATTGATTGTAAGGATCCCTATTGCGCGTGGCTCCCAATGTGCATTGCGGAGAATTGCACCAACGGCATCGATGACAACGGCGATGGCTTAGTCGATTGCGACGATCCGAAGTGTGTGGACAAAAAAATCTGCCAAGCAGAGGATTGTTATAACGGCATCGACGACAACGGCGATGGCTTAGTCGATTGCGACGATCCGAAGTGCGCCGATTTATTGCGCTGCCGGCCCGAGGATTGCACCAACGGCATCGATGACAACGGCGATGGCCTAGTCGATTGCGACGATCCAAAGTGCGCGAGAATAATATTTTGCATTAAGGAGCACTGCAGTAACGGAAAGGATGATAACCGCAATGGCCTCGTAGATTGCGACGATCCGCAGTGTGCAGACGACATCGCTTGCCAGCCCGAAATCTGCGATAACGCGTTGGATGATAACGGCGATGGGTATGTGGATTGCGACGACCCACAGTGCCTAGATGCACCGCACTGCGCGCCCGAAATTTGCGACAACAGCGTAGATGATAATTTCGACGCTCTGGTCGATTGCGATGACCCAGATTGCGCTGCTTATCCAGCGTGTAAAGCCGAGATTTGCGACAACGAAAAGGACGATAACGCAGATGGCCTGGTCGATTGCGAAGAACCATCGTGTAAGGAGACGCAGCATTGCCAGAAGCTAAAAGACGCCCAAGCATGCAGCTACCATTCGGCTAAAAAAGGTCAGCGCCCGGGCTCTGCATTCCTACTCATATTCGCGCTGTTTTTACTCGTTTTACGCGCACGCCCACGACTTTGCGCGATTCGCCGTTCATAAAATACAGTCGCCAGAAAATTTTTCGCAAAAAACTGCGTTGAGACTGCCGTTGGGGGAGCACCCCCTACGCCCAAGCCTCACGCGTTATTTCACTAAAAGCTGCAAGATCATTTGCGCTGTCTTGGCTATTCGCCAAGCCAGCGCAAATGATGCATCTTTTGTGAACTTCCGCGCGGGGTCTTGGGCTACCCCCCAAGTCTATGCGCAACTTGTGTAGGCAGGCTTACAAAAAGCTCGTGTGTAAAGCTAGCTAAAGTTAGGCTAGCGCTCAAAATAAAGTCCATAAAATCAAGGTGCTATGCACAAGATTGTTTTCTAAAAGGCGCAAGCTTGCAAACGTGATTTGTGCCCATAACAGCAATAGCTAAAAGCCTTCTTAAACCTGCAAATACGCCCTCATCAAAAGCAGCGATAGCCAAACTACTCGATTTTTTTCTCAAAGCTCTGTACTACACTCAGGCGAGTTTTATGACTGATGCTCGCCGAGGAGAAAGTAATGCTAGATACAAAGGTGGTTATTGATGAGATTCGCAGCAAGTTAAATGGCGAAGCTGCACATGATATGGCGATATTGCAAAAATATAGTCAAAAATATGCTGAATCACCAGATGGCGCCTTGATTATTCAGGAAATAGGCAAAATTTACTTAGATAATTATGCTGACGCTGGGCACGTTTTTTCTGAAAACATCAGCGATGAACTGATGCAGGGACTCGAGGATGAACTTAGACGTATAGGAAACTTAGCGGCTACGGGAAAAACCTCAGAGGCGATTGAGGGCATAGAAGTTCTCATCAAGGTGGCTCAAGAGGCACTGCAAGAACAACAGGAGGACAGCGAGTTTTATTCGTTTGAAACTCCAGTGGAGCACTTGATTTTTACTCAGCTTTGCCCACACAAAGAAGATGCCATGATATTACCGCTGCTCTATGATAAGCTCTATTATATGTATGGTTCCCTGCTGTTTGAAGCCGGTGAGCTTGCAAAAAGCAAAGCTGCTTTTGAGGCGGCGCTGCGCTTTAATCCAGTTAAAGTTGCGGCATATTTTGAGCTTGGAGAACTAGCAAAGCTAGATAACGATTTGGAAGAATTAGCGCGACTAACAAAGAAGGCGTGGGAATATAGTTTTTTGCGCATGCAGCTCGCGAGGTGTTATCGCAATTATGCGCACATCGCGCTAAAGCAGCGAAAAACACGCTTAGCCGCTGCTCTCATCAAGCTCTCTCAGGATTATCAGCCCAGCGTGATTGCCGAGCGCATGCGACAAAGCCTGCAAAGAATGGATCCCAAAGCACAGCAATTAGCGCGCCTTAGTTCACTAAAAAATCTACTAGCTAGCGAAGATATTGAGCTTGGACCTCATATGGCGGTATACGAAGCCTTACTTCAATTGGCGGCGGCGACGCGAAATAATGATCCAGAGCTGTCGCTCTCAGGTTTTGAGCTGGCATATGAACTCACGCACTACAAACCCATACTCGACGATATCGCGAGTTTGAAAGCGCGAATTGCCAAATCCAAAGATGAAGCCACTTAGAGTTAGGAATGATACAAGTTATTGATTTATCTAAACAATTTGGCGCTCAACAGCTGTTTTCAGGCATAACGTGGCAGGTGGATCGTTTCAGACGAACAGCTCTAGTTGGACCCAATGGGGCGGGGAAGTCGAGCTTGCTCAAAATCCTCGCTGGCCAAATGGAAGCGGATGGGGGGCAAGTAAACATACCGAAACAAACGAGTATCGGTTATTTACCCCAAGAAATAAGCCAGATGGATTCGGCACCAGCACTCGAAATGGTGCTAACGGGCAGAGCCGATCTACTGGAGCTAGAAAAAGAACTCGAACTTGCCCATGCCGCCATGGAGCAGGAGCACTCCAAAGAAAATCTTGAGCGCTACAGTGCGCTACAACAGCGCTACGAAACGATGGGGGGCTACAGCCTTAATGCGCAGGCTCAATCGATCATGGCTAGCCTTGGTTTTTCCCCTCATGAGTTCGAGAAAAACTGCCTAGAATTCTCTGGCGGTTGGCAGATGCGCATACTGCTCGCCCGTCTCCTGTTGCAATCGCCAGATCTGCTGCTACTCGATGAGCCCACGAACCACCTCGATCTGGAATCTTTAGCGTGGTTAGAGAAGTTCTTAGCGGGATATCAGGGATGTATCCTCATTGTTTCGCACGATAGAGCGTTTTTAAACCGCGTCGTCGAAGCGGTCGCTTCGCTTGATGCCAACGGATTGCTTATATTTCCGGGGAACTACGATAATTATTTAGAAGCACGCGAGGCACTTGATGATCAGCTCCAGAAGGAGGCTGCGCGCCAACAACGCAGCATTGCCGAGACGCAAGCTTTTATTGAACGCTTTCGCTTTAAGGCCTCCAAGGCAAAACAGGTACAATCACGTATAAAGCAGCTCCAAAAGTTGGACAGCGTTGAACTCTTGCAAAGGCGAAAGAAACTGCGTTTCAGTTTTCCCAAAGCGGAGCGCACGCCACTCGTGCTTCTAGAACTACGCGGCGTTGCTAAGGCGTACGGCGAGAACAGGGTGTATGAAAACGTCGATCTTACGTTGTACCGTGGCGACAAAATCGCATTGGTGGCGCCCAACGGCGCTGGAAAATCGACGTTGATTAAAATATTAGCCGACGTCCTTGATTACGAAGGCGAACGCATAGTTTCGGATCGCGTAAAGATCGCGTTTTTTGCCCAGCACCAAGTCGATGCCCTAGATTTTTCTAAAAGCCTTATCGAAGAAGCCTCTACGATGTTGAGCGATAAGATCAACCTAACGACCTTGCGCTCTGCACTTGGTGCGTTCCTCTTTAGCAACGAGGATATGGACAAACCGATATCGATTCTATCTGGTGGCGAGAAAAATAAACTAGCGCTTAGCAAGATTTTACTTCAAGCCCCGAACCTGCTTTTGATGGATGAGCCCACAAACCACCTCGATCTCGATAGCAGGGAAGCCCTAGAGCTGGCATTAGAAGAGTTTAGCGGCACACTCGTTGTCATTTCGCACGATCGCTGGTTTATCGATAAAGTCTGTAACAAACTGATCCATATTAGTGATGGCGCGTTAACGTTGTATGAGGGCAATTACTCTGACTATGAAGCGCGCTTAGCCCAAGAAGAACTCGTTGCGGATGAGGGACGCGTTGAAGTGGCGACGACTAATCAGCGTAAACTCAGAAGAATAGAGTCTGCGCAGCTACGCGACAGGATCAACAAGGCGACCAAGGGGCTCAAGTCGCGAATCGCAAAGCTGGAGAGCAAAATTGCACAGTTGGAGCAGCACCTCGGTAGCATAGACGCGCAACTCAGCGATCCCGAAACCTATAAACAACAAAATAAGCTCGTCACGCTTAATCAAGATCGCGCACAAACACATCTTGAACTCGAAGAGTGTACACAAGAGTGGTTCGAGGCGCAAAGCGAGCTTGAGAGCGTGCTCGCCGAGTTTGAGGACGCTTAAAGCTAGGGTATTTTCTTGTTCTAGGCTGTAATGATGTAGGGGAAAATTAAATATCTTCGCGCAAAGAGATGGCGTTTTTTTCTTTTAATATGCGCCTTTGCTCGGCGAGCAGGTCTTCGAATAAACTCTTCATACGGGGGAACTCAACGGAGCGTTCATGGGAGTCGTCAAAGGCGTCCATAATCTTATTGAGATCAATATTTTCGAGGGGTTTTGTGATGATGTAGCCCTTGCCAAGTTCGTGATCCACCGATTTGGCTATTCCCAGTTTTTCTAATCTCTCGAGAATCGCTTCGATAGCGCGTGCGGGGTAGCGGCACTCTGACATGAGGTCATCAATGCCTAGGGGAAGCCTACCAGCAGCAAAATTACGGACAAGGCTAGCCAAGATCTGCAAGGGCGCGTAGAGATCGAGGAAGTACCAGTACTCATTAATATCGTCGCTGCGTATGCTGCTTCGGCGGATAAGACTATGGTAGTTTTGAACGCAGTAGCTCGCGACGACGCCAAGTAGCGTTAAAGTCCAGAGTAAGTAGATCCATATTAAGAACACGGGCACTAAGCCGAGTGCGCCATATAAAATACTGTAAGTTTTAGAGAATGCCTTTGAAATATAGAGGGTAAAGCCGAATTTGAGCAGTTCAATACCAAGGGCTAGGAAGAAGGCGGGCAAAAAAGCGGATTTGAAGCGAACTTTAGCATTGGGAAAGAGCTTGAGAACGAGGAAGAAGATGGTGACTGAGATGGCAAAGCCCGTGAAGTTGCGCAAAAACGAGTGACCTTGGTAGTCTTGTAAAATTTGTGTCGCTTGGTAGACCGAAATAGAGAGTAAAACTGGGCCCATGGTGACGATGGCGTAAAAAAGGAGTACGCGCATAAAAAACGAGCGAGACTTGTTGATTTGCCAAACGTCGTTGATAACGTCCTCTATCTGAATAAAAAGCATCACGCTTGTAACGAGCAAGGCGATTGCGCCCACGGGACCGGTGCCCAGATCGAGTGTGCGCTGTAAGCTCTCGGTCAAGAAATTCGTGATGGTTTCGCCAGACACGGGGATGACGTAGTCTTGTAGCATCAAGATCAATTCATCAAGCGTGAGACTGCGGTTAAACACCATGACGAGGCTACCACCAACGACGAGTAGGGGGATCAGCGAGAGCATCGAAGTGTATGCGACGGCTGAGGCGCGCATAAAGATTTTATCCCGCATCATTTCGCGGTAAAAAATGATGATAAAACCGATAAATGAGTGCAGAATTCGCTTTCCTCGCTTCTCATCCTGAAGAGCGCCCATGGCGAAGCGACGCTGATCTTTTATCGTGTTGCTGAAAAATTTCTTAAGTTTTGTCATGCTCGTAGTATTTTAAGCCCAAGTTTGTTTGCGCTATATCTTGTATAAACTGCGTTAAAGCAATATATCGCTGTTGGGATGAAAGAGGGGGTGGAGAAAAAAAGATGCAAACGAAAACGAAGCAAGGTAGTCCAAAAGAGTCCCTAGCGCGCAAAATACGCGGTTTTGCCTATATTATTTTGGGGCTAGTTATTGTATATTTGGCATATAGCATATCGCATTCAGTGATTAGTGGGATCCAAAGCGATAGCGCTGTCGATCCTTTCGCTTTGAGTGCTAGCACGAAACCGCAAGATTGAGGCGCTCCCCAAGCTGTCGGCAGTATGGGAGTACTCGCCGATTTTTGGCTCTATAGGTATGAAGCCTCATAAGTGCGCGTGTGCAGGCTGAAGCTCGCTCAATGCGTGGCTATAGTGTGCCGTCCTTGAAAACTATCGACTCGACGGCTTCGCCGCAAAGAGTCGCGCTGTTTGAGCCGCTAATGCTTTGGAATGTGCAGCTCAAAATGAGCGTGTATCCACTAAAGGCAAAGACATAGTGGCGAGTATTGACAACGATATCGTTGGGAAGTTTGTAGCGCAGGCGCAGCACAAAGGGGCGCCCTGTAATGCTATTGTTAACGTCTGCTTCCGTTTTGGAGAGCTCGGGGTAGCTTCCTGAACTGGATTCGAGGCGTTTAATGCTCTCTTCTGCCAAAGAAACGGCGATTTCTTTGCTTATGATGGAGGGCACATTGCGCACGGCCATAATACTGAGCGAGTCCGCGAAGTAATCGGGAGCTGGATCTTGTACTTGATCTTGTTCTTGGGCGTCGCCAGCATCTAGAGCTTTGGGCTCTGGACGCGTGTCTAAATAAAAGACCGCATCCACCCTCTCTAAATCGATTTGCTTTAGGTTACTGGGCAAATTGTCTTTTAAGCCGTGGTAAGTGGAGCGATCGAGCTTTACCCAATTTTGTGGGGGTCTAATTTTGTAGCCCAAAGTGGAGCTGTACTGACCCTCAATGATAAGTCCCGCAAACGCATGTGTCGAAGCAAGCAGAATAAGCACTGCGGTTAATATAGCCCCGAGGTAGCATGTCTTTTTCACAGTAAGTCTCCGTAGATAAAAATTGCGACAGCAGTTTGCCTAGTTCGCCTGAGTACTATGCCTAGGCCTTGAAGTAGCTAGCCAAGTCCTTTGGTGGATTCGTTGCGGATGGCGAAAAAAGCCAAAGTGCATTGAATACTCAAACTGCCGTATTGTGCGTTTATCCAAAAATGGCATAAAGCAGAATAGATAAGAACGCGGCTGGGGCGCTTTTGGCTAGTAAACAGAAACAAAAAAAGCAATGAAGCCGTGGCTTCATTGCTAATTTAAACTCGATTACTGCTCGTGTCTAGCACAAAGCAAAACGGATCTTAGCCTAGGCTAGCGTTAAGTCGCTTTGTCAGGCGGCTTACTTTACGCGATGCGCGCTTTGTAGGGATGACGCCCTTGCTAGCTGCCTTATTGAGGGTCGAAATCGCATGGAGCAATTTCTCTTGGCTGTTCTCGCCGCTTGCGACGGCATCATTAAAGCCGCGGACAGCATTTTTTACTTTAGTACGCTCTGAGCGGTTACGCTCTTGTTTCTTAGCGGTTTGCTTAATTCTTTTAATGGCTGACTTATGAAACGCCACGATACTCTCCTGAAATAATGAAAAGCAAAAATGACACGGCCTCACCTCGCCATGCCTCCGAATTCTCGGCGTACGCTAGTACCATGACTAATGTTAGTAGTCAAGCAGTTTTTTTAGTTCTGGCGTCTATACGCTTAGCTCTACGCTAGTTCTACCACTTTAGTCAAAAACGCCTTGCTCTTCAACATGAGCATAACGGCTTATATGACGCTGGTGGCCACAGCAACGGGGGGGTAGCGCGGGATCGCCGATAAATTCGTACAATGAGCACATTTTGTGCGGTGGATCGGCGAATAGCCGATACAACGCACAAAATAGAGCGAATTTTACGAATTTTGAGGAAGCCCGCGCGTAGGGGGGCGGCTAAGCCCCCCACAAGGGTAAAAAATTGAAATTTTGGGCTTTGCAGCGTCTTATTCACTTGACAATTATGGAGAATAGGCATAAGCAGCGTAGTTGCAAGTGCAAGCTTGCGCCAGTGGGTGCGGGGCGTTAACTCAGTGGTAGAGTGCCATCTTCACACGGTGGAAGTCACTAGTTCAAATCTAGTACGCCCCATACTTTGCAGTCTGCTCGCAGGCTGCTTTTTTTTTGCGCTGATTTTTGCATCGGGCGCTGCGCTGCGAATTGGCGTGAGCTTTTGAAGGGGTGGGGGACTTGGTTTTTGGGTTTTTCAGCAAGTTTTTGTGCAAGTTTTCCAGCAAGGAGTGAGATGCGTAGTTTTGGAATTGATGAATTAATGGCGGTTGAGAGGCTGTTTAATCTTGCGTGCTCTCCTACTAGGGACTTGGCGTTTCTTTGCACAAAATCCATAAATTTAAAAGAAAATACATCAAAAACACGGAACTATCGATTAAATTTACAAACAAATGAACTTTTGCCAATCGATTTGGGGCCTGGTGGCGCGACGAGTTTTTGCTTTACCCCAGATGGAGAAAAACTATTTTACGCTTGCGATGGCCAAATATACCTAGCAAACGGCGATGGCACCAATCCTCGCTGCATAAGTTCAGGGGTAGGCGGGGCAAGCACACCCGTTGTGAGTGCCGATGGGAAGCGCGTTTTGTTCGCCAGAGATGTTTACGTAAACGACGAGTTACAAGAGCTTTTTGAAGCAAAATCCAGCCATTTGAGCCTCGCGCAAGCACACGGTTTATGCCACCCCCTAGCGGAGGCGCGCATTGCAGATGAGCTACTGTATAGGCATTGGGACACTTGGCGCGATAAGCGCAGAAACGCTCTGTTCCTACTCGACGTCGAAACGCAGAACTTACGCCGCGTCGCTAACAAAGACATGGATTGCCCACCCAT
>JBBAEA010000099.1:0-13422 GCA_041656175.1 Bradymonadales bacterium
CAGGCTGTGGCCGCTTCGCGCGCGGCCTCAGCCGCGACCAATCGCTGACATCCATGTCGCGATTGAAGGGGAGGGGGGTACGGGGGGAAACATCTTTTCTTTGGCACAAAGAAAAGGGTTTCCCCCCCGTGCAAAGCTCTCTTATTGAGACAAAAGTTTAAAAAAGCTAATAAAATCAAGGCACTACGCCAAAGATGGCTTCTAAGCGCGCAAGCCCTTAGCAAGACGCGGGACAGCGGCTCACAAATAAAGCAGACTAGAGGCATAAAGCTAAACTGAACCCAGCCATAAAGCGTAGCCGCTCTTAAGGGCGGATTTATTTTAACGGATTACGGTAAACATACGGTTAAAACGTAAACCGTATGGGCTTGATGACCACCACAAGACTTGAGCTTTACCCTTTACGTTGTCAAGGGGAACTTGGCCCCAGCAGCGAGAATCGGCGCTGTTATCGCGGTTATCTCCCATCACGAAGAGGTGCCCGGCTTTGACCTTAACTGGTCCAAAGTGATTCATCGGAATTTCATGCGTAATAGTCATATAACTGCTTGAACCGAGGCGTTCTTGGTTCCAGAGTTCGTTGCGCCTATCTGATAAAAAGAAGTAGTCGCTAACTTCGCGTACATACTTCACGCGGCGCTCTACGGGTTCCCCGTTGACATGGAGCACTTGGTCGATGATCTCGATCGTATCGCCTTCAACGCCAATGACACGCTTGATATAGTCCTTCTCCTCCGAGAGCGATTCCGCTTTCATGCAAGTGGAGTTCGTTGAGGCGAGGTGCCGTGCTGCCTCTTGGCGCGGGAAGACAAAGACGATAACATCCCCACGCTTTGGGCGGCTAAATTGCACGATCTGCTTGCCGATGATGGGGAGACGAATTCCATACGATAGCTTCGTGACAAAGAGCTGATCGCCGTCTAAAAGAGTTGGCACCATCGATCGCGTAGGAATTTTAAAAGGCTCAATGATGAAGGCGCGAAGTAGCAAGGCAAAAAGCAGCGCGTAGGCCAAAGATTCAAAAAGCTCGCGCGTGGAGCTCTTCTTTGCAAAGGATAAGTACTTATCGACCAAGACCTGAAGCTTAGCGTGACTTTCTACGTATTCGCTGCCATCTTTCTGAATATCGCTCTTTAGCTGCACTAGCGCCTCGGCGATAGCCGTATTATCAGCAGAATGCAGCCGCTTCTTAGCCCTTTTGTACAGCTTTGTGGCTTCTTTTAAATATTTTCTTGCGGCTCTCTTTGATAATTTAGCTCGCCCGCGCTCACCATGATGGGATTCCAAGATCCAGACTCCGTATACAGTGCCTACATTATATCGCGCGATTCAATGCGCAAAAGCTGTTGACCCAAAAAAATCAAATCACCATGGGCTAGCTTCGTTCGATGCGCAATCTTGATCCAAGTACCGTTGGAGCTATTGAGGTCAAGCAAATAGTAGTTGCCGTCTTCTCGCGGTGCGATCTGGGAGTGCCTTCCGCTCATGAAGCGATCCTTAGGAAATATGATGTCGCCCTTTTCGCGGCCAAACACTGCGCCGCCCTCCGACAAACAATACACATTCTGTGCAATATTTCCAATTCCAATTTGGACGAGCTTAAAATCGCCACCACTAGGCGGCGAGCCCATATAACGCGTTCCATCCACAGAGCGCGCCTTTGTGCTGACCACCTGTTCAAAGCGCTCAAAGCGCAGAAGCTGCCGACCCGCCAAAAAACTATCACCAGGACTGAGCCGAACTTCGTTTCGTGTGCGCAAAAAAGTTCCGTTTAGGCTGTCCAGATCCTCTATATATAATGATAAGTCATCGACAATGAGTCTCGCGTGACGTGGAGACAAAAAAGCATCCGTGGGAAAGCGGCTATCACCAGAGCGTCCAATGATGGTTTCGCTGTATTTTAAAGGAATATGCACGCCATCGGTGCTATCCTCGTTGATCGACACCAAGGAAATATCCATTTGTATTTCCTCAAGCTCGATCGGCTCAAAATGCTTCACAGAAGTGTAGTCGCCCAAATATGCCGCGCAAAAACCGCAATATTTGTGACTCCGTGGACAAACCGCGCCACAACTCCTACAGTGAACCTCACTATCGTTGGCCTCATCCTTGTAAAAAAGATCCGAAAGCCCAGAATCCGACAACAAGTCTACCTGACTTCTAGGTCGCATGGGTGCAGCAGACATCGCGCGCGCGTCGTGCTCTGGGAGCGTCCTGAGCTGTGGCATTTCACGCGTGCCACCCTCTAACTCCTCATCTTGTCCCAAAATCTCAAGCAAGGCATTCGTCAACAAATCATCGAAACCCTCGCCTTTCCCTGCTGCCATCGAAGTTCCCTTATAGAAGGAGCAAAATTAAAAAACATAAAAAAGGCTACCCGCATGTGCCGTCCGCGTCTTACGTTAAACTCCCTGACTAGCAGGTGGGCCCCGTAATGGGGGGGGCAAAGGATCTGGGACTAGCCAGCGTGCTCGACCGATCCCCAGGGACAGGTCCCGATTTAACGTCTTAGGGGTTTAAACATGTCGACGCCGCGGTCACCGCAGGCAGCCGATATGATTATACACACACATCACGATTGTGCAAGCAACGTTTAACGTATGATTATTTTCAAATAAAAGATCGCTCTTTTTTGAAGGGGGGCTCAAAGCCCCCCTACGCGCAAGCTTCCCGCATAATAGCTGGGTTCGCGCATGATTTTATGCTTTGTATGCGCTCAAACCGCGCATCCAAAGCATAAAATGCGCTCAGCCAGCTATTCTGCGGGCGATCTTGCGCTACCCCCCTACTAAAGTTAATCGCTGCGCAAGCTCTACTCTACATACAAAAACGGGTTCTAAGGGTGCTAGCCCCAAGGAATCAAAGCTTCGAATAGTCAGTTCGTGTTTTTCGTGCTAAAATAGCTTTCGTGCCTTTCGTGCTTTAAATTTTGAACCACGAAAAACACAAAAATACACGAAAAATTTCTTTTTTTCTCCTACAGAACCGACTTGATTAGTTATAGACTTTCGTGCCTTTCGTGCCTTTCGTGCTCTTTAAATTTTGAACCACGAAAAACACAAAAATACACGAAAAATTTCTTTTTCTATTTTGGAGTCCTTTGCACGGATAAAAATAGTGAATATATTTTCATAAATCCGATACAGTTTTAAACAAAATGAGACATTTTGTAGAGAATCATAACTTGATAATGCTAATTAAATAAGGCAGGTAGGAGATAGAATGACATTTTATTCGAAAAGCACTTAAAAGAGTGCTTTCTTTTTTGGAGGGGGGTGCGGGGGGAACCTTTTTTCTTTTGCAAAAAGAAAAAAGGTTCCCCCCGCGCAAAGCTCTCTTAGTTTAAAAAACTTGCAATATGTTTTGCTAGGCTCTATCTTGCTGCACGCCTAGGGCAGAGCATTTTGCTGCACTAAGGCTTAGTAAATTTGAGTGTAGAGTGAGTTTATGACCACCTTTGTTTACATCGTTTTTGCAGTAGTTTGTTTGTTTTTGATCGCAATCGTCTTGTTACAACCTGGTAAATCGGGCGGCTTAGGCGCAGCATTTGGTGGTGGTGGAAGCACCGTATTTGGCGCGTCTGGCGCGACGACTCCGTTGCGACGTGTAACTGTCGTGATGGCCACACTCTTTATGCTACTGAGTTTGTTGATCGCTTATATGTCTGTGAGCACATCGGTTACGACCACCGATACAGGCGTAAAACGCGGCTTAGATTATCGGCACACATCAAAACCCGACGGTAACGTCGGTTTGCCGCTACCAGCACCTGCAGCCGCTGCACCAGCCGTTGTGCCTGCTGCGGATTCACTTGCTATTCCAGAACTTGCTCCCGATGCAAAGCCCGCAGTGGCCTCGCCTGAAGAAGCAGCAGCCCCAGAGGCAGCCGTTGAAAAAGCCGTTGAACTTCCAGCCGCAATCCAAGCTGGCGCGCTTGAAGTGCAGGATGCTGTGCAAGATGCTGTTGCTGAACCTGCAGCCGCCGTTGACGCTGCTGTCCAAGCTGTCGAAGCGATCCCAGCGGCAGTCCAAGCCGTGATGCCTGAGCCAGCGCCTAGTGCTGCCCCACAAGAAGAAGCCGCTGTTGTAGCCGAACCCGAAGCTACTGCGCCCGCAGCCCCTGAAGCGGCGGTGAATTAGGCCAAATAGAAGCCCTTCGCAGCCCCTAGCCTAGTTGACCATGCCAAAAAAAAACCTCGTATCGCAAATACTGTGTTTTTCTCTTGTTGTTGCGCTATTTGCGATAAGTTTGGGGTTATTTCTTCATTATATATATTGGCCAAAACTATTTAGCCTAAGCTTTAGCGATAATGACATTGCGGCGATCTTGCCCTTTTGGAGGATCCCTGAAGAGGGCGCACAGCGCTACATCGCTACGCGTTTAGAGTTTTTAGGAATCCTGACGCTTTGGCCGATCTTTCTGCTTTTTAGTTGGCGTAGTTTAACGGATTTTCCGCTCTACCAAAGCGTTTTACACATTTTGGTGCGAGTGGCGCTATTGCTTACGGTCGTTTTGGCATTGCTTAATGTGCAAAAGACCAGCGAGTCGAGTTTTGTGTCGGTTGTGTACTTAGTCGATGTTTCTGATTCGATGAGTGGGGAGGAACTCGATGAGGCGCAAAAACTGGTGTCGCGTGGGCTAGCGCGCAGCAACAGCGAAAATGACGTGCAAGTCGTAAGCTTCGCTAGTTCGCCGAGGCGCTTAAAATTAAGCGAAGGTAACGTTTTACCCCCCATCAAACGCCATGATAGCGAAGACGGCGAGGGCTTTGAAGGGCGTCAAAGCGATTTGCAAGCCGCGCTGCGATATACGTATGGGCTTTTTCCCGATGCTTATTTACGTCGCGTCGTCTTAATTTCGGATGGGCAGCAAACGCGTGGCGACATTTTAGCCGAAGCCCTGCAAGCTCAAGAAATGGGAATTCGTATCGATAGCATCGCGCTAGAGGGAAAAATATTGCCCGAAATCATGATCCGCGGCGTATCTATACGAGAGCGCGATCAGCTCGTTGTGGGTAAGCCCTTTGTCATGGAACTTGAGCTCTATTCGACGTATGCAGGTAATGCCGAAATTATATTTGCTAAAAACGGCATAAAAGACGACGAAAATTCAAAAGGCTATGACTTCCTTGAAGGTGAAAACATCATTACTATGCAAACTACGGCTTACGAGCCCGGTACTTTGGCTTTGTCCTGGAAGCTAGATGCCGTAGAAGAAGACGGTTTTGCAGAGAACAACGCCTTTGAAGATCGTGTTATCATCGATGGAAAGCCGAGGATTTTGTACGTCGAAGGGCAGAGCAAATCCGCGGTGTATTTGCAGCGCGCATTGCAGGGCTACGGCGCCTCGCAGGGGCAAAATTTCGAGGTGCAAGTCAGACCCGCTGGTGGGCTACCCATGACATCGAGCGACATTGAGCAGTTCTCGGCTGTTATTTTATCTGATACGCCAGTGCAGACTAATACGGGAAGAATTAACGTTTCTACGCAGCAGATGAACGTCATCGATAACTTTGTTCGCCGTTTCGGCGGCGGCTTTATCGCTATTGGCGGAGAGCAGGCTTTTGCTTTGGGGGGATACGAGGGGACGATAATCGAAAAGATTTTGCCCATACAATTTAAGGCGGAACGAAAAAAAGAGCAGCCTTCCATCGCGATGGCCATACTTATCGATAAATCTGGCTCCATGAACGGCGTTAAGCTGGAATTGGCCAAAGAAGCCGCTAAGGCTAGCATTAACGTTTTGGCTAACAGCGATAGGGTGATGATCATCGGTTTTGATGATACGCCCTACATGCTAAGTCCCATGACGCGCGCTATTAATAGGCGCCAAATCGGAAATAAAATTGCGCGCATGCGCGCGGAGGGCGGCACCAACATTGAGCCCGCGCTAGAAATGGCCTACCTAGAACTTGCCCTCGTATCTGCACGCATCAAACACGTGATCTTGCTCACCGACGGTGAATCCCCGTATGGGAGGATTGATCAGTTAGTGCGCCAGATGGCGCGGGATCGCATTACCGTTTCGACGGTCGCGGTGGGGCAGGCCGATACGGTCTTGTTAAAGCGCATCGCGAACTTAGGCAAGGGTCGTGCGCATTATACCAACGATCCCTACAGTGTGCCTCAGATTTTTGTGCAGGAAACGGAGCAACTTGGAAGCAATGCCATTGTTGAACAACCCTTCGTTCCTCAAATCAAAAAGTCGGGTGGAATGCTCGCTGGCATTGTCCCAACCCATCTTTTGGGCTACGTCGCTACGAAAGCTAAACCGGGCGCCGAAGTCTTGATGACGGCGCCTTCGGGCGCTCCCATCTTAGCGACTTGGGCTTGGGGTAGTGGGCGAAGCACGGCCTTTACTTCGGATGTCAAGAACCGCTGGGCTGCGGCTTGGATCAACAATAGTCAGCTATTCCCAAAGTTCTGGAGCCAAGTCGTACGCGCCACCATGAAAACCGACAAAGAAACCCTATTTGATATCACCTACAGCATTGACCTTGCCACAGCCAAAATTATCATTGATGCCGTCGATGAAAACGACCAATTCCTCAACTCCCTAGATGTTAACGCCGAGGTTAAGCCGCCTAAGGGCGAGCCTTTTGACATCGCCTTTTTGCAGACGGCGCCAGGGATTTATCGCGCGGAATTTGAACTCCCGTACTTTGGACCCTACGAACTGAACGCTAGCCTTAAAGACAAGGGCAAAGAACTTGGAAACGCGCGCTTGAGCTTCTCTCACCCCTATGCGGCCGAGTTTATGGACACGCACACCAACACCGCCCTACTGGAGGCTGCCGCACGCATAAGCGGCGGAAAACTCAATCCCAGCGACGACGAAATATTTGATCCCGCAGGCGCCACCGTCGAGAGCTACTCGCCGATTTGGCATTACTTCGTTTGGCTTGCCCTAGCCATTCTACTGCTCGACGTTTTCTTGCGAAGACTGCGACTCGGACGCGCTCGAACGATAAAACTCGTATAAGCGCAGCCTCATTTCTAGCCACGAAAAGCTTTTTTACCACGAAAAACACTAAAAGCTTTTTTACCACGAAAGACACGAAAGGCACTAAAAGCTTTTTTACCACGAAAAACACGAAAGGCTCGAAAGCTTTTAACGAATCAAGCTGGGTATGTAAAACTAAGGTAGCCTTTAATCTTATAAAAGCATTTAAAAAAGAAAAATTTTTTCGTGTATTTTCGTGTATTTCGTGGTTCAAAATTTAAAGACACGAAAGGCACGAAAGTCTATAACAAATCAAGTCGGTTCTGTAAGCCTGAGGCAAGCTTTGATTTGATATATGAGAGTTTTGTGCTAAAATAGCTGAGCATTGAGATTTTCACGGAGGTAAGAATGTCAAGATTGAGTTTTTGGGCAATGAGTATCGCGATTTTACTATTGACGCAGCCTTGTTTCGCGCAAGATCCGGAGCGTAAGGGCAAAGGAAAGCCCTCTGATGGCGTAATTCTAAACGCAAACGCCACATACACCCCCGATAAGCAAATGCTAATCGATTCCAATATTACGGAGTGGAGGGGCGTAGAAGAAATTGCGTTTGGGCCGTTACTGAGCGGGGAGTACGAGTATGATTGGACGGGACTAAAGGACTTGAGTGTAAAACTTCGTGTGAGCTACGGGATGGAGAAGCTCTATTTTTTAATCCAAGTCAAAGACAACGCGGTTGTGGCGAGGCGTAGGCCGTGGAAGTCGGACATGGTCGAGCTTTGGCTGCTCTCGGAGACACACCCCATAAAGGCCAACAAGGGCTTGGTGGGCTTGAGTTTTGATATGGGACCGCTTACTGAGGACCAACCGCCAACGCTGCGCTGGATTTCTGTGGCAAAGAAAGGGATACCCAACATTTTGTCCGCTACGATTAAGCTTCACGACGGATACGATATTGAGATGGCGGTTCCTTTCTCGGAGTTTACAACACTAAGCCCCGTGATGGAGGGAAGCATACGCTTTTGTGTTATTGTACGCGATTGGGACCAAGATGATCCCAATGAGGATGAAGTGGTGATGGCGTCGTGTAAGGCCAATCCGAAGTCGAGCTCCAAGCTAAAAGCCGCCGACATGGGGTAAATAAAATTCAATTTAGCGGAACAGCAGTGGGCGAAAGTTCTAGAATCTAGCCTTGGAGGCGGCGAAAAGTCGAAACTCGATTTTGAAACAAAGGCCAACGTGGTGGGGGATGCGCAGTTGGAGACGATCGGGCTTAAGGGAAGGAGACTGATTGCCGCGGGTTATGGTTTCCAGATGGGGCAGCTCTCGTGGGCAGAATACGGTTTTGACCAGAGTGTTAAAATTAACAAAATGGAGAGCAAAAACATCAATGGCGATGCATATGATGAGATTTTAGTTTACGCTACGGAGCGCTGCCCAGATTCGCGCTACGAAACGGAGCGAGTTCACGTTTTACAGTATGAGCAAGGTAATTTTGTGGTATCGTCAAGAATACAAATAGCGCAGTGGATGTTGGGGGATGCTACGAAAAGGGTGACTAATAAGCTGCAATTTAGCAAAAAAGGGATTGATTTACGTTTGGATACGGTGGAGCTGAACGGCGAGTCGATGCAGAGCTGTGGCTTTGAGCCTATGGCGGGAAATATTGATATTTTGCTCCCGCAGGATGGGAAGAAAACAAAATCAACGAGTTTTAGTGAAGCAAACATGAGTTACGTTACGTTGTAGTTTTGTCGCTAAGTAGGTATGAACGTGATTTAATAGCTTGAGCTGTGGGCTGTGATACAGCTTTGCTCGAGACGAGCTTGAGCGCGATTAGAGGCAGTTTTGTTGAATGGTGAGTGAATTTTGTACGATGCAGGAGCCAGAGTTTAGTTCAAAAGTAAGAGATTTCGACGATGGTGTCGGATTTAAATTACCAAACCCGTATCTTGCTGCAATTTTAACGGTGTTGGCGCCTGGACTAGGTTACGCTTACTGCGGAAAGGCTGACAAAGCCTTCCTCGTCAATTCGCTCTACATTGTACTTTTTATAGCGGTCTTCGTTCTTTGGGTAATTTTTAAGTTCTTTCCTCCACTGCCCTTTATTTTACTCTTCTTTTTTTACGCTATTTCTCTTGTGCGCCATGCTTTTTACGCCTATCAGTGCGCGCTTCGCTCCTACTCGTCTACGGGTTTACACCGTCACCCCCTCACCCTCTTGTCGCTAGCCGTGTTTAGTTTCTGGCTGCCCGCGATTTTAACGCTCCTACTTTCCCAAGAACTGGCTTTCCAAACGCTACGCGTCACAAGTGATGTGATGCTACCCAATATTCGCAAGGGCGATGTCGTACTAGTCGACAAGAGCGCATACCGCTTAAAGGAGCCCGTGCGCGGCGACTTGGTCATGATCGCGGAGCGCAATCCTAAGTCAAAGGCAAGGCGCGTGTTTTTTGCTAGAATTATCGCCCTTCCTGGGGATAGCATACAACTACAAGGCGCGCTGCCTCACGTAAATCGCCAAAAACTCACGCAGTGGCACTACCATGAAAACGGGAAAACGCTTGAGAGCCAGATCGCCGTTGAATTACCTTTTAAAGATGATGAGCCCTTGATCGACGTACCAGAGCAGGAGCCCAAAGAATGGTACACTGTACTCGCGCCTCGCCAGATCCTATTTTCTAAGACGGATATTTTTTCGCTCGGAAACGATAGCTACTTTGTCCTTGAGGATAACCGCAGCTACAAGACGCAGAGTTCCCAGCGCCAGCAATACGGTGCCATTATTCAGCGAAGCTGGATAAAGGGCAAACCTTTGTATGTGCTCTCCAACGCGAATGCCGAGGAGCCATACGCGTTTTGGGGTCAAAGGTTGAAGTGAGACTTGAGGGATATGCTTAACCATATTTTAAGCCAATTTATGGGTAGGGATGCGAGCCTGTACAGCGTTTCTGTCATCAATGCTGGTCTTATAAACGATAGCTATTTGATTGCAGGCCCCTTGCCAGAGCGCGCTCCGCGTTTCGTGTTACAGCGAGTGAATTCGATTTTTTCGCCAGAGGTGAACGACGATATCGCTGAGCTTGTGCTTGAGCTAAGGAGAGCAGAACTTCCCGTTGCAGAGCTACAAACAACGCTAGATGGGAAGAACTATTTTGAAGAAAGCACTGGGGAGCTTGCTGGTGTATGGCGGCTTTGGACGCATTTAAAAGGACGGTGTTTGCACAGTATAGAGAATTTGAAGCAGTTGCGCTCAGCGGCTAAGCATCTAGCGCTTTTTCACGATGCGCTAAGGGGCAGCAAACACGTTTTTCGCTTTAAGCGTGGAAATGTGCATGATTTTGCGCGACATCAGCGAAAACTTCTTGAAGCTTTAAATAGCTATAAAAATCATCGCCTCTACGGCGAGGTTTTCGAGTTTTATTCGACTTGGAGCAGGCTTTGTGAGCGGCAAACTTTGGCGCTAGAAGAGCGTGGCTTGCCTTTACGTATCATTCACGGGGATCCCAAAGTCTCTAATTTCTTGTTTAATGCCGATGACGAGATTAGCGGCATTATCGATCTCGATACGATGGCGCGATCAACGCTAGCGTGCGAGATCGGCGACGCCTTGAGATCGTGGGCAAATTGTAGCGATGAGAATTCGGCGCCAATGCTTAGCTCTGAGCGTTACACCTGCGCGCTGGATACGTATTTTGAGCATGCGCCGTGGTTGAGTTCTGCGGAACGGAGCGCGTTTTTACGCGCCCCTATGCGTATAGCTGCCGAACTGGCAGCGCGCTTTGCTGCTGATGCCTTGTGCGAGACGTACTTTAGGCATGATCCCAGTATTGCGCCTACGCACGGGGAACACGCTTTGCTGCGCGCTAAAAATCAGTTGCAACTTGCGCTACAGTTTGAGAGGCTTTTGGCGTAATGCTGCGCGCTGTTGGGGAATGATGACTTGATGGCGTATAGAGTTCAGTGCAATGGCTAAACTTGCGCGAATCATGCAGTTGAGTTCCTATTTATTGTGCAAGATTGCGTTGTTTGCTATTTTGTTCTAGGGGCAACAACAATAATATTGGATGGTGCATGAGTCAGTTTCCAAAACAAGGCGATATATTCCTCAAAAAGTACGAGATTTTGAGTCTTATTGGAGAGGGTGCGTTTGGACGAGTATATCGTGCAAAGGACACGAAGCTGGAACGCGATGCTGCGCTAAAAATCATTGATGCTACCCACAGTAGCATGGAGCGTTTCATCAACGAAGTTGAGGGGATCAAAAAGCTAGAGCATCCCAATATCGTTAAACTCTATGATTACGAGGTTCTCCCGGATGGTTCGCCGTGTTTAGTGATGGAGTTTGTGAATGGGCGAGAACTCGGGGATATTTTGTCGCGCGAAGGCCCCTTTTCGCTGTTACGTATTGCAGAGATATCCCTACAAATTTTGGATGCGCTAGTTGAGACGCATGCCTATGGGATAGTGCATTGTGATCTTAAGCCCGAGAACATATTGATTTCCAAGGTGGGGGCGCGCGAAGATTTTGTTAAACTTCTAGACTTTGGCGTGGCTTCTATTTTGTCGAGCCAAGGGCAGCTTGAGAGTTCAAAGCGCCCTTTAATGGGCACCCCGCAGTATATGGCGCCCGAACAAATACGGCGAGATAATCTTGGGCCATGGACGGATATATACTCGCTGGGCTTAATTATGATTGAGCTCGCGACGGGGAAATTTACGGTTGATGACCCAGATATCAAGGTTATTTTGCAAAAACAGCTCTATGAGCCGATTCAACTACCCATAGAGTTAGCGAGAACAGATCTTGGGCTTATCATTTCCAACGCTGTGGAAAAGGAGGCGAGTAAGCGCTACCAAAGTGCGAGGGAAATGTTTGATGACATTCAGCATGCTCTGGTCGAGAGCGGTCGCAGTCCACAGTGGGGAAAGCTCGACGATAATTCGAGCAGTTCGCGCGTTGCGCACATTGGGGCAAAAAGAATCGAGGACATTGGCGATGGGGACTCAAACGACTTTTTCGCCTCTTCTGGCGCGGCACCTGCGTTTGGCGGCGCTGAAGTAAGGGCCAGTGCTTTAGATGCACTGTATTTTGATGAGTTGTCTGCGAGTTCCAGCGCGGCGCAAGCACAAGAGCGCGATAGCGCACCGTCGTTTCGCGCGCTACTGGACGATGCTTTGGCGATGCCAGATGCAAAGTCCGCACGACAAAGTGTTGCGCGCCGAAACTCAGAAAAAGAAATTGCTAGTGCCTACCTTTCAACGCAAGAAACAGCGCCAGTTTCGAGTTCAACCATAAAGCAGGGGCTAGAATCGGACTTTGTTGCAGACGCCTTCGCAGTGAACGTTGCTGTGAGCGATGTGCGAAGTAAGGAAGCGAGCAGTTTTCGCGTTGATGGCCTTAAGCCAGAAATCCGCGAACTGAAATTGAGGAATGAGCAGCAGTTGCGTGCGAGTCGCGTAAGTCGAAGCATCGTCATTCTGCTGGTGATGGCGGTATTACTCGTTGCCGCTAGTCTTCTGCTCTACATCATGGTTTTTAAACCCGAGAGCGAGCAAAAACAGATTAAGCTTGATGAAATTCAGCAACCCGTCGCTTACAAGGCGAGCTTTAACATACGTAATGTTTCGAGCGCGATTTTAACGGGCGCAAATTGTGCAGCTATTGAGGGCTGTTGCGTCGAGACGGGCTTTAAGCGTTACAAAATTATTGCTACGCCGCTCAATGTGAGTGTTAGAGTGGCGGGGAGGACGCTGTGCCAAAGCACGCCATGCAATATTCATATTTTCGGCGATGTCGAGGGGGTTGACGCGGAGCTTAGCGACGCGAAATCCAAGTCTAGCTTTAGCTTAACGGTTCATGAAAATCCCGAGGGGGAAACCATCTTTCCCGTTCTAGAGCGATAAGGGTGAGCTTACGCGCTTTGTATTGTGGCTGCGATGGTTTTTTTCAGTGCAAGTCGTATATTTGGCTGTTTTAAAGTTTTTATTTTGCGGGGGAAGTTTCCCCCTACGTGTCAACCCCGCGCTGCGCGCGGGTTTGCCACTACCCCCTCCGCGGGGACACCCCGCGACGCCCCGTCTCGTTTTTGGCTTTTATAGAGCTTTGCGCTTGTTCTAGGGTTTGGAACGCTAGCCCCAATAAATCAGAGTTTTCATATATAAACGCTAAAAGAGCGCAAAACCTGCAACGAGGGCGTTTTATGGCAATGACGGCGTTTTACATAGCTCGTGTTGAATCCGTAAATGATTGAATTCGTGAATTATTTTTAAAGAGTGAAAATAGTTCTTGACATAGTTTCGTTCTCGCGTATACTCCCCCTTCACCAAGCGACGCTAACCCTATGGGGCGTGCTCCTTGGTCGTTGAAAAGTGTAAAGAAGAGAGAAAAATAAGCAGCAGATGTATCGAATGCAAATTCGGTATAGATGTTGTCAGCTTATAAGTGCGAGCCTAAAGTCCTTGTTGATAAAATAGCA
>JBBAEA010000100.1:0-13163 GCA_041656175.1 Bradymonadales bacterium
CGACTCAAGCAGTTTAACCCCAAACTAATGGCGGTGCTTTGCCGCAACTTGGGAGATTTACGTTTGCAAAACCTCGACAACGTTCGGGGTGCGGCGCAAGCCTACCAAGTTGCCAGTGAGCTCTTCCCGCGTAACGTGGGCTTCCACGTTGTGCTTGGCGATTTGTACTCGCGAAACGACGACACGCTTGAGCTTGCGGTGCGCGAGCAGCGCGAAGTTCTGCGCTTAGCCCCCGATAGGCTTGATGCCGTCGATGCTTTGGCGCGACTGTATCGGCGAATGTCGCTTTTTGACGAGTCACTTTGCATCTACCGCGTTTTGAGCGTTTTGCAACGTGTCGATGATGAGGGGCGCGCTATTGTTGAGCGCTTCACAACGAACCGCACACCGCGCATTGAGATTGCCTTCACCGAGGAATACTGGCAACTGCTGCGCCCGCCAGCACTCGATATGGCGGTGCACAAAATCTTTCAACTCACCGTACCAGCTATGGCGGAGTGCTTTGCCAACGACCTTGATTTTTATGGTTTAAACGAGCGCGATTCGGCCGTCGATATGTCGGAACCTACCTTTTTCACGCGTACCATGAGCACGCTTGCGGTTCCTCTTGGTTTTGGTGAAGTGCCCTATATTTTTTCATGCCCTAGTAGAAGCGGCGTCTCTAACGCGTATTTGATAAAACGCTCCTTCCTCGTCAACCCGAATTTTTTAAGTGGACGCGATGAGCGCGAGGTCGTCTTTACCTGCGCCAAGGCTATGACGCTCATACGCCCCGAGTACTACATGCTACAACTCGGGCGCAAGGCCGTACAAGGCATCATTAATACCATCTTTAAAACTGCGCTTCCCTCGCTGAACATCGAGATGGATAGGAGCATGGTTAAGGTGATGCGCACACTCGAGAAGAACCTCACACCGCTGCAGATGGGTACGCTACGCTCGCTGGTGCAGGGTATTGTCGAGCGTGGTGCCAACATCAATACACGCCTATACATGGAATCTGTCGAAGATTTAGCCAACCGCGTTGGATTGCTCTTCTGCGACGATCCGCACGTTATCGAACGAATGCTCAGCGAAGAAGCCGTTACCATCAGCTCTCGCTCTGTCGCGGATCGCGTTGGTTCACTCCTACTCTGGGCACTCAGCGAGCAGTACAGCGCTCTTCGAAAACTCGCCGGTATTTCGATTAACGAGGCGTAGGCAGCGTTTTGGATTTTATCAAAAAGCCTTTTTTCAAGAAAAGGCTTTTTTTGTATTTTTTGCTGTCTAGCGCGGAGCTAGCAAACGCTATGGCGCGTCAATATAAGTGAGCACTCGGTCTTGGACATAAGTCTTGAACTGCTCATAAACCTTGCTCTCGCAGGGTTCGGGCGTCGTCATGATAACAAGGTCGTGGGGACAGGCGCGTTTGGCATAACCGCGGTGTGTGTATCGAACGGTATTGAGATGAAAACCACAGCGCTTGTAGAAAGCGATGCGCCTTTTATTCATCTCACTCGCAGGCGGTTCGGCTTCAAGTATAATGCGGCGTTTTCGCCTCGCCAAATGTTGTAGCGCCATACTTCCAAGACCTTTGCCGCGCATGGAAGGAAAAGTCGCCAAATGCTCAATATAGGTAAACTGTGCGCAATCCCAGTACCAAAGCAAACCCACTATGTCGCGCCGCATATGTAGCGCCATGCAATGAAATTGTGGGTCTCTCATCGCCCTTAGCTGGGCAAGTAAACTACGACGCTCGTGGCTAGGAAAAGCCGACTCATAAAGTGGCCATAGCAGTGAAAATCTTTGCTCGTCGCAGGAGTGTATACGCGATAAATAAAGTTCCTTGCGAAGAATACGACGCAAAACGCTCTCCTCTTTTGTAGTTATGCCTCCCCGCTACTCAAAAGTAGCACCCCACAAAGCGCAGTTGTTTTAGCACATCGCGATAAGGGGAACAAGCTAGGAGTTTAAGCGTGAGGAAATAGGAGGAGTTAGGGATGCTCTGATCCAAGCAAAAACCGTGCAAAAGTAGCTAGACTAAAGTGTAGAAAGCTATCTTGGCTTGTTTAAACGCAGTCAAAAATCAAATGAGGCTTTTCTTAGCAAGTTTGATGCACTAAGTTCCATGAATCAGAACTTCCCTCACTAATACAGTAAAAAGCTTGCGCGCTTCCGAGCGAAATCTGCCGCTTCGGCGTTCATCGATTCTACGATTTTCCACGGGTTTTCCTGAGCCTGAATTTGCATGCGAACGCGGTCGTTGCCCAACAAAAGATCGATGGCAAGGCGGTCGGTCACGAACTCGTATGCCTCGCTTCGCCACGCAAAATCCTGTGGGTGCAGCGCATACGATACAGCGATTACCGCCAATCCCGTTAATAGCGGCCGGAACGCATCGCGATCAAAAACGTGCATCTCTAGCCCTGTGCAGGTAAGCATCGCTTGTTTTTGAAACATTGGCCTAAACGACACAGGTCTAAAATATACTCCAGGAAGGCAAAGGCTTTCTAGGGCTTCAAGGCTGGCATGCGCCTTGAACCAAGGCGCCCCAAATTGCTCGAAGGGTTTAGTCGTTCCTCGCGCTTCTGAGAGCTTTGTACCCTCGAGTAAACACATACCTGGGTAAATAATGGCTGTTGCCAAAGTCGGCATATTGGGCGATGGAGCTACCCACGGTAGTCCGCAGTCATCGAAATAATATCCGCGTTCCCAGCCCTTCATGCGCACAATATGCAAGTGCTTTGACCAAAGCCCCGATTCATGCGCCCACATTCCCAAAAGCTCGCCCGTCGTCATGCCGTGTCGTGTGGGTATAGGCATCTCTCCAACGAAGGAGCGGTAAGCGTCCTCTACTAAGTTGCCCTCGACCAAGCGCCCTCCCAAAGGATTTGGCCTGTCTAGTATGTACACTTCTAACGACTTTTGTAGAGCAGCACGCGCCAAAAACCACGCCGTATAGTTGTAGGTGTAGTAGCGCGCCCCTACATCTTGTAAATCGATAATAACGACATCCAGCCCCTCAAACACCTCGTCTGTCGGTTTTAGGGACTCTAGCTCCTCACCGTAGAGGCTGATAACTTCTTGTCCTACCACAGGATCTACGCAGTGCTCGACACTTTCCATATCTTGGGCTAGCCCCCACAAACCATGCTCCGGCGAAAAGAGGCGTTTTAGCTCTAGCCCTAGCCTACGCAGTGCAAAAATCGCATGCTCCCCCTTCGCCGTAATCGACGCGCTATGCGATAACAGGGCTATACGCTTGTCTTTTACTGCTTCGTAAAGTCCATCCACAAACAGGTCTAAACCACTTGCAACTCTCATGCTTTCTCCTACATCAGGCTATCGCCGCGATCCTCTGCAAAGCGGTAGTTAATTTTCCGCAAGCGCTCTTCTAGCTGCGTACAAAGTTGCGCCGATTCATCGCCAGTACTGATTTTATTGTCGTAAATCATATACCATTCACGGACGCGTAACGGCGAAAGGTTTGGCATCAAAACGTTAGCGCCCGCTAATATCGCTTTTTCGCGGCCATCTGGGTCCAAGGTGCCGAGCGCCGTTGTCGCGGGGAGCAAGATTTTGGGGTGCATAATGCGAAGTATAGCGATCATCCGAATCGTTAGTTCCACGCTTCCATCGGGCATGTCGGCGAATTTCGTTTCATGATGTGCTATAAAAGGCCCTATCCCTACCATGTGTGGCCGAAATTCTTGAATAAAATACAAGTCTTCGGCTAAATCCGCGTAACATTGGAAGGGAGAACCGACCATAAAACCTGTTCCCACTTGGTAGCCAATGCTTTTGATGACTTCTAAGCACTGAAGGCGAGAACTCAGCGACATTTCTTTGGGATGCAGTTTTGCGTAGTGGCAGTGTTTCGCCGTTTCATGCCGCAGCAAATATCGATCGCAGCCAGCATCGAAACAAGCTTGATAAAACTCACGACTCCTCTCTCCCATCGAAAGCGTCAAGGACGCCTCGGGCGCCAAAGCTTTAATCTCTGCCACTAAATTCGCCATACGCTTAGTCGTATAGTGCCTATCATCTCCAGATTGCAGCACGTAACTCTTAAAGCCCAGCGCCTTACCCTCCTTTATACAGTTGAGTATTTCATCATCGCTGAGGCGGTAGCGGGATACGGCTGCGTTGCTCCGGCGGATACCGCAGTAATAGCAATCGTTTTTACAATAATTACTAAATTCGACTAAACCGCGCCTAAACACGACGCGTCCATACGCCTGCTCGCACAATCGCTGCGCTTCTATTTTTAAGCGCTGTGCATCCTCATCGCTGAGCGTCTCCAGCAGCTCACGATAGCCATCGCGACTCAAGCAATGGGTATTTAGTAGTTCATCAACTAGCGTATTTGGCATTATGGATACTCACTCCGTGTATGAAGACAAAACTTGAAAGCTTTGCGCGGGGGGAACCTTTTTTCTTTTTGCAAAAGAAAAAAGGTTCCCCCCGCACCCCCCCTCTTCAATCGCGACACGGATGTCAGCGATTGGTCGCGGCTGAGGCCGCGCGCGAAGCGGCCACAGCCTGGACGGCTGTGGCACTAAAAAGAAAGCACTCTTTTAAGCACTTATCGAATAAAATCTCATTCTATCTTCTACCTGTCTTATGTGATTAGCATTATTAACTTATGCTTCTCTACAAAATGTCTCGTTTTGTTTAAAACGGTATCGAATTTGTAAAATTAAATTCACTATTTCTAGCCGTGCAAAGGTCTCAACTTATACGATGCTTGAATTCTATACATGGTGAAAGCTCTTTTTTGTGCAAGTATCAAGAGCTTTTCCCATGTAAAACACTCTCTGAATAGAAGCCTAAAATCGCACTTCCAAGCCGGCACCTGCATCGACTCCCCAAGTCGAACCACCGATGAGTTCAATCGCCAAATAAGCCTTCCAATTTTTTGCAAACTTCCACGCAGCGATACCCGATATCAGATAGCGTATCGATAAACTAGAGCCTTTCTCGTATCCCGATACCTTCTTGCGAATAGGATTGCCTTCTTCGTCAACGGCGTCTTCCTCTGCATCTTCCTCGGTCTTTGGCTTAGAGTAACCACACAAGCTACCAAAACCTATGCCCGCTCCAACAGCGAAATCAAAGCGTTCAAAGCCGTCGTAGCGCCAGCGTGCGGAAACCATACCCAAATACCCCATTGCGTTGGCTTTATTTCCGCCACCCAAGCGGAACATGGCCGCTATTTCGTATTGCCCGCCATAAATCGGGAACAGCCCCTCAACCCGCATCGACCAAGTCTTTACGCCACCAGTCGCAAAGAAACCCGCGCCCCCCACTCGCAAACCAAAGCGGTCATCGCCAATTCGCTCTTCTTCAACGTTTTGTTGCTCAACTCCGCCGCCTTCGGTCACCACGCGCCTCGATACTTCGCAGTCTAGCGTAGCTTCTGTACCCTCTTTGCTCAATAAAACGCTGCCAGTTGGGCTGCTCAATTCGATGCAACCCTCCGACGTTAGCTTTGCCCCCTCATAGCTTCCCATGTCAAATTGTTCAACGACGCTCTCAATACCTAAACCCGTAGTTCGCCAGATTTTCGACGTTCCATCGGTATTTCTTGTTAAATATAAGGTTTGTGACGCATGCGGAAGCACATCGTAAACATCCGCGACACGCTCTAATTGCCATGCTTCTGTTCGGCCTAGCTCAAGATTTTGGCGAATAGCCGTGTAGCAAAGTCTTGAAGCCAAAAGCGCGTCTTGGCTTTCTTGCGCTAGTGTTTCATCTCCCGATTCGATGGGGCTTGTGCTATTTTTGCTTTCTTCGCAGCGCCCGAGTATGGCCACCGTCCCATCTATACCCATTTTGAGTTTTGCATCTTCAAACACCTGTAAAGGTAATTCACTTTCTTCGTACCACAGCGAGTTTGCGTGTTCTTTTACATAGACTTTTGCATGTGCTTTATCGGCCTTACAGGCTAAAATTTCGATTCCTTGAGCCGCCTGCGTCCAAAGCGGTTCATCGCAATCAAGGGGCGGCAGAACGAGTCTTGTTTCGTCGCTAATACTTAGGATTTTCGCCTTTTCATGGCCTTGTGCGCATGCTCCATCTACGATGCTATCGCAATTCACTTCTTGTAGAAAGCCATAAATAGGCGCGTTTGCGACAACTTTATCATCGACTTTGGGGTCAATAAATAACTCACCTGTAACCACAGGGGCATACTCTAGCTTCACTTTGCCATTCGCAGCACTTCCATCTTGTTCATCCTTATCGTTTTCGGCGAGTTCGGCGTCGGCTTTTGTAGGGAGCGCGGGCAAGTTGTTATTGAGCAGTCGTAACGTTTTTGCCCCCCCCACTGTACTGGACAAATTAAAAATCTTTGACCAATCCTCGTATTGCGCAATTTCAACCTCAAGCCAATCCTTCGCGTCCTCCGAAAGCAGCTTGCTCTTCCCATCCCATATCCAAGCGCCAACTCGTTGCAACTGCTTTGGCCCCTCCGCCATTCGCTCCCAGGACTTGCCCCCATCGCGCGTGACGAAGAGCGCCGTATCGAGCAAGTGACGCAAGCGCAGAACGCCCACACCATCAAATCGCCACCACAAACCCATCGGCTCAAACGCGCTAATGCTTGCCCCCTCCTGTTCTGGCAGCGCCTCTACGCCCGCAATCTCGCCGTAGCCACGACTTAGCTCCGCACCGCTACTTAAATCGATAACGCGCAGCTTCTCTTTACCCGCAAGCACAAGCTGATTGGCAGAAAGTTCAATAAACAAGCTGTCCGCAGCGTCCATTATTTTAAAAAAACTGCCCTCTTCGTGGCTCGCATGCCAAGAAGGACAAGCCCAAATCGCCTTCCCATCATAGGCCAAGAGCTTATCACTCCCATCAAGCCCCCACCATGACGCCGCGAAACCCGCGCGTAGATCCCCAAGTACCTTGCCACGCGTCGAAACGGCAAAAACTTCGCCATTCCAAGCCCTAGCAAGCAAAATTTCGTTGCCATAAGCAATGAGCTCTGCAGTTTGCGCGCTAAGCTCGCCAGACTTTAATTGCGCCTTGTGCCAAGCGGGGCTCTGCTCCTCTATATCGCCAAGCCAAACCGCTGGTTTTTCAACAAAATCAGTGCCTTCCTGCTGTACTTCCTCAGCAAACGCAAAACTCGAAAACAAAAAAACGAGCAAAATCCCCAATAAGCGATACAACATGCTAACTCCTCAAACGCGTCGCCATGCGCAGACGCAGACCTTTATGTAGGGGATCTTGTACAAACTTACAACTTGATAACACTTGTTAAGCCATAGATGAAAAAAACTTATTAACCACGAAAAACACGAAAAAACACAAAATTTTTTATGAATGAGCGCTATAAGATTCAGGCTGCCGTCTTTGAACTGTATCGTAAAATGAGCTGTTGAGCTCAAGCAGTAAATAATATTGCAACATAAGGCTCAGGTGATTCACTACTTTAAAAAAAGTGGTATGAAGCTCGCATTGCGCGTAAAATTTGGAACATAAGCAAAAACACGACTATAGCCGTTCGTAGCTTTCGTGCCTTTCGTGGTTAAAAAAAGTCGTTGTTGATGGAAAAACGGATCGGATTAAGAAGCGCAAAAAATATTTATTTTTGATTTGCCCATAAAGATTCAATCAAACTCGTCGTACTTTTTAGCACAGTCGATGGCACGTTCTACAGGATAATTTGCTTCGTTTTTCTCTAATTTAGCGAGAAACGCTTCACCGAGATCTACGCCAGCGCGGTCACAAAAGTTGAGTAAGCAAATCAAGCAATCTGCCGCCTCTTCAGCCACTTTAGCCCTACGCTGCTCGCTTGCGGGCTGTGGCCCTTCGTCAGTGCACCACAAAAATAAGCTCAAAAGCTCTGCTGCTTCGGAACTAAGTGCCATGGCAAGATTACGGGGAGAATGGAATTGTGCCCAATGCCTTGCGTCATTAAATCTTCGCAAGACTTCAGTCATAGCCCTTAAATCACCATTTCGCGCCTTATGTATGAGTTCGTTTTTTTTTAACATGAAATTGTTTATGAAAATTTTAATTTATCGGTGGAACGCCGCAAGGCAAGCGCAAAGTCAACTTGCGTGTTTGCCTGCTATCAAATTTGTGATATTTTTCAATTATCTGCAAGCTACAAGCCAGTTGCCATAGAGGATTAAGCGTAATAAATGAGCCACTTCAGGATCAACATAACGAATTAATCTTTACATTTTTGTTACCACTAACAACGATTTCCTTGTCTTCAAAGACATCGAGGCGTAGTGCCTCTTTGCCGTTTTTCTCGTGCTCCGCGCAGCCTTAGAAGCCGCCTTATAACTTCATAACGATGCACTGCGCTATTGAATTGACTGCATCCGCATCTTCAGAGATGAAAGCAGCCAGTCCAAAAAAATATTGAAGGTATTGACAGATAACCGCATTTATGTAGCTTGCAATGGGTGGTAGCCCGCGCGCCACAGAATTAAATTTAAAGTTCAACGGCAAAGGAACAAAATAATCACCGGCAAGCCAGCAATGAGCTCTAAAACTTTGCCATGCCTCATATAGACTTCTTGGATATGGTCTATCTGTTCTTTTATCTGTTCTTTTGTCTTTTAGGAGCATCAAATTAATATGTACAGGTTCTGGTTTTTTTGCATTTTTATTTCTTTTTCACTTTTTCCTGCAATGAGAGTGGTCTCTACGAGTTAGAAGAAGCCACCGATGATACGAGCACAACCCCTGATCCTAAGCCTCGCGGCAGCATCGTCATGTTGGGGGATTCCGTTTTTGCCTTAAGCGGTGATATTGCCAAAGAGCTTAAGCTGTTGTCGGGCAAGGAATACCCGCACTACTACATCGTGGGCGCGGAGATGAAGGGCACAAAGGATAGTTTTGGTGGCACTGAGAGTGATCTGCCCAATCAATATAAAAGAGCGAAAGCCGAACACGCGCCTATACATACCATCATCTTTGATGGCGGTGCTAATGACATTATTCTGACCGCTTACGGACAGTGCAAAGCCGCTCCCAATCCTGAGAATTTGGATATGAAGACGCTGTGCAGGCCATTTTTTGAAGAAGCTGTCGAAGAAGTAACAACCGGCCTCTCTGCGTTATTAAAGACGATGCGTGAGGATGGGGTGCAGCACGTCATCTACCAAGGCTATTATAGGAGTACCAATCCTGATTTTGATGATGCCTCTGATTTTGGCATGCAGGCGCTAAAGGCCGTTATTGACGAGCATCAAGAGGCTTTTCAAAGTCCAAAATCACTTAGCTTTATTGATCCTCGCCCTCATTTTAATGGAAAAGAGGCGGAGTATATTATCTCCGATCGCATACATCCCTCAGCCGCTGGCTCCAAGGTGTTGGCCAACTTGATTTGGAACATCCTTCTAGAAAAGGGCATAGAAACTGCTCCATAAAGCATTTTCTGCGTCTGCTTTGAAGGGGGGCAAGCGCAAAGTCGTCAAATGGATAATTATCAAGGCTATTTTTTTGTGGGGGAAGTGTCCCCCTACGTGTCAACCCCGCGCTGTGCGCGGGTTTGCCACTACCCCCTCCGCGGGGACACCCCGCGACGCCCCGTCGAGTTTTTGGCGAAACCAGACTTTGCGCCTGCCCCAAGGGGGGAGTTGCGGGGGGTTCTCCCCCCCGCTTTGGGGGTAGCGTGGGATCGCCCGAAAACTTCGCAAAAGTTTGCATTTTGCGCGGCGGTCGAGCGATTAGCTCGAACGTTGCGCAAAATTTTGCAAATTTTAGCGAAGTTTAAGGGAAGCCCACGCGTAGGGGGCTCGGCCCCCAAAAGACTTTTTTTGCCTTTCCCATTAGTGGTCAATTTCTAGGTGCACTTCACTGTCATCACTTGTTTCGGGAAACTCGTCGGAGCTTTGCTCGGGCTCTTTGGCTTCGAGTTCGAGGACGTTTTCGGCGACAGCTAGGCGATCTGAGCAGTGCTTTTCGAGCCATTGGACGAAGGGTTCGTGCGATTGGCCAATGAAATCGCTGAGTACGGCGAGGTTTTCGAGGGGGTAGTACTCGAGGGTGACGTAGGTTAGGGCTTCAATTGAGCCTTCGGTGGTGAAGAATTCGTAGATTTGGGAGTTTGCGCTGTGTATTTCCTGAACAACTTCGGGGGCAAATTGTTTTTCTTGGCGCGGACTTAGGTGCATGAATTTTTTGAGTGCTTTGAAGCCTTGTTGATATTTTGCCCAAAAGAAAAGAATGTCGATGCGTGCGATGCTGCTACTTAGGTTGTCGGATCCAAGGATTTGGCGATAAATTTCGAGCAAAGCTTTTTGTGCTAATTTGGCTTGTTTTAGGAGTTTAACGCTACCTTCGATGACGCCACCAACGACTTCGGACCAAATTTTTGACTGAACGACATCTGGCACACCTAGGGGCGTAAAGCCGTATGAGCCGAGGGTGGCGAGTGGCCAGGAGAGGACAGTGCGGAAGAAATTGCCGCGGATGGCGGCTTTGTCGAAGCCGCGCAAAGTGTTATGGGTGGCTAGGTAGAGACCGTTTGTAAAGGCGATGGTCCAGAATTTTAGGAAAACGAATATGAAACCTTCGCTCCAGCCAGCCGCCCCCCAAGCGTGGTCAAAGCCGATTTTTGCCATATAGAGCAGGGGAACTGAATAGCCTGTAAAAAAGAGGCAGTTGGCGATGTTGTCTTTGTCGAGGTTGCCCCAGCGCCAGATGCGTGGATCGATGCCGGCGGTAGAAATTTGGTCGACAACGATGTTGCGGAATGCGGTGATAGAGAACCAAAAGATGGCGTAAGCCCACCCGAGCATAAAGTATGCCGGAATAAAGCCTAAGCCCATGACGATAAGGGAGCGTAGGCTTGTGTGGATATAGCGCCAAAATCGCAGCGGTGTAATGTTTTCCTTGTCATTTTCGTCGCCGACTTCGTTTTTTGCGCTGCTTGCAATGGAAGCTAAGAGGTAGACGGGCGCTTTGCTGTCATAGCGCTTATTTTGTTGTTGTATAAGCGTTGCAGCGGGTTGCGGGATTGTTGCGTGCCTCGTGCGTTTGAGCAGTTTTTCGGAGTTTGGCGGTAGGCTTTCTTCGCATACAAAGCCCATGCCTGGGATGTTTGCCGACCAACCTACTGCGTCGCTTGAGCAGCGAACGTAAAAGGGGCGCTTGTGCAGGAACTGGCAAAGTTTTTGCAAATACGCGCTATCCTTTGGTGCCACTCGCCATTCAGCAAACAGGCTTTGGATGAGCTGTATCTGTTTGTGGTGCAGATGCTGTATGAGCAACGCAAAGCGGCGTATATCCATGGGATCGCGCTGTAGGGAATCGACCAAGTTAAAGACTTCAACGTCGGTGATGAGCTGGTAGTTCTCAAGCAATGTATCGATACCGCGTTGCACTCCTTGAGATAGTGGGTGGATAAAGACGATGTAGCCTCCACATTCGGCTAGCAGCGGAAGTATGTCTTCTGTTTTTTCAAAGACGGAGTTGTAGTCGAGTTGTTGTCGCGGCGTGATGTAGCGCTCAGCGATGATGGCGGGAGTTAAGTTTTCGTACTCCTGGCGAGTGGTTTCGTATCGTTGTTGGCAGCGCTCCACCTCCCATGCGGAGCTTTCGCCGTGTTTGTAGCGCAAGTACAGTGAGAGATGCTGATTTTTTAGATAAAGTACACGCTTGAGGAGTACGGGTTTAATGGCTTGGTAGATGACCTGCCCAAGATGGATGCGCGATGCCTGTCCTTGCGTAGTTACGCGCTCAATTGCGCTCCAAGACAGGGGATGGAGTTGTAGTGCAGGTAGATCAAGGTACGCTTCGTTAAAACTGCGCAGCCCCGAGTTGTTAAAGAAGTCGAGCAAGGAGTTGACATTGTTTCGCCTTCGCAGTGCATTTTCGCGTAGCCCTTCGAGGAAGGGGCGGAGTTGTTCGCGCTTATCTTCAAAGAAGTTATGCAGATCTTGAAAATCGCTCGTTTGTGGCGGTACATACATGAAATGCTGGCGCTCATGTCGCAAGCCAACGCTAAACTCTATGCCGATTTGTACGCGTATACCTAATATTTTGCCCGCTAGAAAAACTTCTTCGTACACACACGGATCGGCGAGGTCGTAATATGCCACCGTGATGCGAGACATGCCCTTAATGAAGGCATCGAGCACTAATTGCGACGGTGATTTGCGCCCCTCCGTCATGGAGTCATGCACTTGGTCATCCCAACCGATCGACATTTCGGCGAGTGTTTCACCCGTTTCTGGAATCTCGAGTAGGTGTAACTCGCGTAGGAGTCTGCGGATAACCGCGGGTTTTCCGTAGGAAGCGCGCGAGAAGTCGCTCATTAATTCGAGTTGGCGGCGCTTATCGCCTTTGCGTTTTACCGCTTCCTTCATAAGGGCGATCTGGACGCGCGCCGTATTGATCGGCATCGATAAGTTTTTTGCGTGCCAAATGTGATGCACGAGCACTTGCAAAGACTCAATGCGCTCGTTGTACATCTTCTTTGCGCTGTTTGAGGTGAGTTTGAGATAAGCTTCCGCGATGGTTAAGCGCCGTTTTGTGATCAATCGCGCGAAGCCTGCGGGGTGCGAAATAGGTCGGAAGACAAGGCTATCTGGCGCCGAGATTTCCGAGTTTAAAATATCTACTAAGCCGCGTACTTCTTGGTTAAATGAGAGAAAATCAATGATATTTGCAAGCCTACGTTTTTTCGGCAATGCGAGTTTCATCACATGTTTTGCGTTCAAATTCCACCTCTAGCAAAGGGCTGCATCCTTCGGCCCTTCATCCATTATATGCGTGTAACGCCAAGTTTCCAAGATCGAGGGCTTTGAACGATATCAGAGAGCTTCCCCCCGCCCCCCCTCTCTTCAATCGCGACACGGATGTCAGCGATTGGTCGCGGCTGAGGCCGCGCGCGAAGCGCCCACAGCCTGGACGGCTGTGGCACTAAAAGAAAGCACTCTTTTAAGCTCTTTTCGAATAAAATGTCATTCTATCTTCTACCTGTCTTATTTAATTAGCATTATCAAGTTATAATTCTCTACAAAATGTCTCATTTTGTTTAAAACTGTATCGGATTTGTAAAATTAAATTCATTATTTCCAAGCGTGCGAGAGTGTAAAATGATTTGTGTAAACTCCTTCGGTTGATTATCATGCTCCGAAGGGCGGGGCAGTTAGCTAAGGAGATAAAGTAATGGCTCGAAAAGACACTATTAACCCGAAACTTCGGGAAGC
>JBBAEA010000101.1:0-13094 GCA_041656175.1 Bradymonadales bacterium
AAACCCTTTTCTTTGTGCCAAAGAAAAGATGTTTCCCCCCGTACCCCCCTTCCCCAAAGAAAGCACTCTTTTAAGCGTCTTTCGAATAAAATGTCATCTTATCTTCACCTTGCCTTATTTTATTAGCATTTCTAGCTTATACTTCTCTACAAGATGAGTTTTTGCTTCAGAGCAAAGGTCTCAAAACAAGATATTTTTCCACACTTTACTCTAGCTAGCTTTTGACGGTTTTTGCATTAATCAGCGTCTTCCTAGCCCTCCACAAAAACAAAGAGCATCCATGTCGAATTAAGTAGATGCTCATTAATTTTCAGATTTAGAGTTAAACGCTTACTTAAGTTTGCATAGAGTTAAGGAAATCGGCGTTGTCGTCGGTCGACATCATCTTGTCTAGTAAAAACTGCATTGCGTCGACAGCGTTAAGATTTTGCAGTATTTGCCTAAGAATCCATACTCTATTGAGGACAGATTCTTCGAGTAAGAGCTCTTCTTTACGTGTACCCGACTTCGCGATATCGAGGCATGGGAAGATGCGACGCTCCATGAGCTTTCTATCAAGGTGAAGCTCGGCGTTACCCGTACCCTTGAACTCCTCAAAAATAACTTCATCCATGCGACTACCCGTATCAATAAGAGCAGTCGAAATAATGGTGAGACTACCGCCATTCTCAACGTTTCGCGCCGCGCCAAAAAAGCGCTTTGGCTTATGTAAAGCGTTAGAATCGACACCGCCAGACAATATTTTCCCACTTGCGGGTACTACAGTATTGTAAGCACGCGCTAATCGTGTAATAGAATCCAGCAGTATTACAACATCGCGTTTATGTTCCACAAGGCGCTTTGCTTTTTCAATAACCATCTCTGCCACTTGCACATGTCTTTGCGCTTGTTCATCAAAGGTGGAGCTAATGACTTCGCCTTGCACCGAGCGTTGCATATCTGTGACTTCTTCAGGTCGTTCGTCAATGAGAAGAACTATTAACGTTACCTCTGGATGATTCTCAGAGATAGCATTAGCAATATTCTGCAGCAGGTGTGTTTTACCCGTTCTTGGTGGAGCGACGATAAGAGCGCGCTGCCCTTTTCCTATGGGTGTAAGCAAATCAATGATACGCGAGGAATAGTTAGTAGCGCTGTGCTCTAGTTCTAAGCGTTCTTCAGGATACAACGGTGTTAAATTATCAAAAAGAATCTTCTCCGAAGCTACTTCTGGGTCATCGAAGTTTACCTGTTCGATGTGTAGGAGTGCAAAGTATTTTTCATTTTCTTTTGGTGGCCGAATAAGCCCATAGATAGTGTCTCCTGTTCGAAGATTAAACTTACGAATCTGGCTCGGCGATACATAAATATCTTCAGGTCCAGGAAGGTAATTGTAATCCATAGATCGCAAGAAACCAAAACCATCAGGCAAAGCTTCTAAAACTCCCTCGCCCCATATTTCACCATTTTGATTATTTTGCTCTTGAATAATCGCATAAACAAGTTCTTGGTGCCCCATCGTTGATGCATTCTCAACATTCATCTCAATAGCTTTAGCTAGGAGTTCAGTGATGTGCATCCTTTTGATATCTTTTAAGTGCATATTGTTCTCAGCGCTTTGTTAATCGGAGATAAAAAAATTAAGCCAAAAATAGCTGGAAAAACGTTAATTCAAGTATAAAAACTGCGTAAATACCAAACAATAACAAGAAGTACGAAAAACTTTTAGACACAAGCCCGAAAGCTTATTTATACTAAGTTCCTTAGCATGCCATTTTATTTCTTGTCAATAGATGAATCCCTTAATAAGCAGTGACTATACCTCGCCCGCTCTCCTATACCTTCGTGATCTACCATTTCCAAATCCCCTAAAAACTCTAGCAAGACTGCGACGTTGCCCTTCTTCATTCTCGTTCTTCTCGCTAGTTGTCTTTGCGTCGCCGCACCATGTGTCTTTAATGCCCATAGTATGGCTGAAAGGCGCTCTTGTGCGTCTGGGAACTGTTCCAACAATTCCGCGGGAACCGTACTTTGGAAATCTTGGTCAATCTTATCTTTTTTGTCTAATTCGTGTTTTTGCTTACGGCGATCCTCATACACCGAGCGTTGCTGTGCAGTCGACTCTGCCTTTTGCGCAGCTTGCTTTTGTTCTGCTCCGCCTTGCTCCCCATCCATCCCCTCAAGCGTCGATGCGTCCGCGTCATCCTCAAAGCTTAATTCTCGCAACCCTTCTTTTACGAAATTTTGCGCAGCAAACTCACATATTGGATGAATATACGTCGAAGGTGAAGGCGCAATACCCCAAACACTGGGTGTAGCAAGTCGCTTGAGTATAGTATTCGTCGATGAACGCGTGATGTGGAAATTATACTCTGATAAATCATCGTTCGCTTCAAAGAAACGGCTAAAATCAATGCTAGGGATAGGTAGTTCGTATTGCCTACGCTGCTGTCTCTCATTATCAAGATTCTGCTCAGAGCGAGCATCTCTTAAAGAATCAAGCAGCTCCCCCTCTTCCTTACCGCGAAGCAAAAATATATTCAGTGGATTCTCATCTATGCAATCGGCGACTTTTCTGACTAAAGCTGCAATATGTTCACACGGCATCTTGAAGTGTGCGCATTCACAACTTAGAGCCACCTCTTTATATTTTTGTGGAAATAACGACAATCCAGCCTGCTTAAAAACCTCCCCTATACCTTCAGGCAGCTCGCCGTTCAAAATAGAGGTCGAAAAAATGGCGCGATCGCTGAGCAGATCGATAATCGTGTTCCACTGATTCTCTGTAAGGGCTTTGAACTTAATCTCCGCCCAAACCCCCTTGACGATCGCAGAGACAGCAGAGCGTTTTAGCTCAAAATCATCAAAAAGATCCGCTTGAAATATAGGAAGCCCCCGTAACATACGAACTGCATAGTATCGATTCAAACTTGCGAATTGTTCTAAAAAGTAATTGGCAGTCCACGTTCTGGCTCGCAAACTCGAGTCAAGCGCAACAATTTCTTTTCGCGTTGAAACACGCGCCTTAAACTCCTTGGCTTTGAATGTAGCCTTGCTCGTAGCAGTATCTATGGATTTTCTTTTCCTGCGACTCCTAGAAACCTTAGCAACCGCAACAGATTGCTCCTCTGCTGGTACAGGGTTCAGCGTCTCCGTTTTTTTTGCTTCAACATTTTTGCTCTTCTCACGTCGCTGCTTTCTACCCAGCGTTTTTGAACGCTTCTGCGCTTTTCCTATACCGATCGTTGATACATCCACAACGCGTCGCAAGGTCGAGACGGAGCTTTGTGCTACAATTTCGGGTCGGTCAGATTTTCGTTTATCAGTCGGCATCATCAAATATCGCATCAGAACTAAGACTAAATAGCTCGCGCAGTGCATGGGTGTCTAGCTCTGTTACCCACGCACCAGAAGAATCTACAATAGAGTCAGAGAGCTGCTGTTTTTCTTCTAAAATAATATCAATCTTCTCCTCAAGCGTACCCATAGACAGCATTTTATGCACCTGAACATCCTTATTTTGCCCAATACGGAATGCTCTGTCGGTCGCTTGGTTCTCCACCGCTGGATTCCACCAGCGATCAAAATGGAAGACGTGATTCGCAGCCGTCAAATTTAAACCCGTCCCGCCAGCCATGAGCGAGAGGACGAAGATGGAGGGGCCATCTGGTGATTGGAAAAACTCCACCATGCGATCTCGTTGACCTTGGTTGAGCGATCCATGAAGGAACGCTACGCTACCAACGCGCAAGGCTTGCTCTAGTAGTTGAACCAAGATATCCCCCATCGTCTTGTATTGCGTAAAGATAAGCGCCTTCTCTCCGTTCTCTACGATGACCTCGAGCATCTCTACCAATCGCATCATCTTACCCGAGCGCTGTAGCGTTATCGGTGTATCCTTTTGCACAAGCGCTGGGTGGTCAACGATTTGTTTAAGGCGCGTAAGAAGCGCTAAAATATGCCCCTTTCGGGTGATGCCATCAGAGTCCTCGATCTTCTTCATCGATTCATCAACGTATGCTTGATACAGCGACGCTTGCTCCCGCGTTAAAGTGCAGTAGAGCTTGTACTCCATCTTCTCAGGCAAATCTTGGATAATTGATGGATCAGTCTTAACGCGGCGCAACAAGAACGGTCCTACCAACTTCTTTAGACTCTCTACAGCGTTCGAATCGTTATAGCGCTCAATCGGAATGGCATACAACTGCTGGAATCGCGACTGTGACCCAAGTAAACTTGGGTTCAAAAAGTCGAGTATAGACCAAAGCTCCGAAAGTCGGTTCTCAATAGGAGTACCGGTAAGCGCGACCCTAAAACTAGCCTGCAGCTCGCGAACACTTTGTGCTCGCTTAGATGAGGCATTCTTTATGAATTGCGCCTCATCCAATACTAGCATAGCCCAGCGATGTTTGCGTAAAAGGGGGTAGTCTCGAATTATCAAGCCATACGTCGTAATAACGACGGTGTTTGGCTCAGCCAACTGCGACTTTAACCCGCGTAGATCGCTTACACGATCTGGCCCGTGGTGCAAAATCACATGTAAACTTGGCGCAAATCGATGGATCTCGCGCTGCCAGTTACCCACAACCGAGGTCGGGCAAATCAGCAAAGTGCCTCGCTTATCCTCGGGTTCCCGCTTGGCGTGATTAAGGATTTGAACGATGAGTTGGATCGTTTTACCCAAACCCATGTCATCGGCTAAGCAGCAGCCCAAGCCTAATCGCTCTTGGTATGCCAACCACGCCGCCCCCCGTTCTTGGTATGGTCGCAGGGTTCCAACGAAGCTCTCGGGTACGGGTAGCGCGATCTCCTCGCGTTCTTGCTGCGTAAGGCGCTGCAGAAGGTTCGCAAGCTGCCCTTCGACCAAGATCTCGACGTTGCGGTTGGGGTTGTTGGGATCTGCAATCCCAGAGAGCGCGCGGCTCATCGCGTCAAACCGCGACATTAAACCTTGGGCTTGGCTGTGATCAATCAAGCTCTCAATGTCCTTGAGTTGCTCTGGATCCACCAAAACCCACGACCCATGCCAACGCACCAAGGGCTGCTTCATGTCTACGATTTGCTTAAATTCTTCAACCGAAACCGATTCATCCCCAAGTGCAGCCTCCCACTCAAAGGCGGAGAGCTCGTTCATGCCAAACATCGACTTATTCTGCGCAAGCTCCTCTGGGTAAGCATCTCGGATACGAAGCCTCGCCACCAAACGTCGATTCCCCTGTCCCATCAATTGTTCGGGTAAGCGCACATCGAAGCCCGCTGCATGCAAAACAGGGCTAGCCTCCGAAATAAAGCTCCACGCTTGCTTTACATCCAAGAAGACGCCCTCGGGTTTCGATTGCTGCAAACTCTCGGCTATGGGCGCAAAAACTCGCGCCGCTTTGCCCAAATCCGTCAGCAAACGCTCTTGCGGATTCTCAAAGCAGTGCTGCTCAATGCGTAGCTTCTGCGTACCAATGCTAAAGACTAATTGCGCTGGAATCGCAAGACTCGGATCCTCGCATGCCACTAAAGTGTAGCGCAAATACCAAAATCCCTCCTCCCCCAACTCCTCGCTTGGCGCCTCAAGCCAAAATCCCGTCCTCGCATCAAGCTCCGTCGCCTCGTTAATCGGCGCCAACCAATCCGTGAAACTCTCCATTAAATACGGATCCTTCACGTGGTATTCCATCCGCGACGCGCTCTTTGGAGCAATTAATGCCTCAACCCAACGACGCTCCCAACGCCCTATCTCCCCCAGCTCTCGCTCCGAAACATACACGTACTCCTTCATCGCGGGCCTGCCACGCGTACCTTGAGCATCCCCCCTATTTTGTTCGGCATCAAGGGTCTTTTGTAGCTCTTCGCCATACTCAGCCTCAAAGCTGCGCAAGTCATCGAGCTTTTGAGCATACGCCGAATCCTCTGCCACCAAGCGCGCCGCTTGGCGCATTAAATCATCCACCGCCGCATCCAAAAACGAGCGAAGTAACGCCTCAGGATGCCAAATACAGGGCGGTCGCCGTCTGTGCTTCCTACCCGACTTCTCCCAACGATTGTGCGGCAAAGACCACAACGAGTAAGCCGCCGTAGGCATATCCGAGGCGAGCTTGCGAAGCCGTCCCACGTCGATGGAGCTCTCAACCAGAGCTTGCCACACCGCAAATAATTCGTGATTGTAAGACTTAACCGATGGTACCACCGATTGGCGCGCAACAAGTTCCAGCGCGAACTTCGCCGCCAATGACCACGAAACCAAAGAGTGCGTTGGCTGAAACCTAAAGCGCTTCTTTACCTCAAAAAACTTGTTGTCAAAAACCACCGGACTCAACAACTGTACCGTTTGCCCAGCTCTCAGCATTACGCCCGTTACCATCTCAATACGGTAACGCCCCTCCTCGCCTGGCAAAACCAACTTCGCCGTTCGAAGCTCCAGATTCAGCGACTCCGGCAAAACCAAACCCAAGCGATGTAGCGCCTGACGCCACGGAAACGCCTCCGGTCGCTGCGGACCCCACAACAGCAAATAGCCATCCGACGCCGCATTTCGCCACGTGACAAAGGTTGCATTAATATCAACCGGCGCACGCATGAATGAATTCACTCTCCTCACGCTATCCTAATCCATGTTTTCTTGGCCACCCTCGCAGCCACTCCATGACGCCATCACACAGGCGTCGCTCATGAAACCAACTCAAAATCACAAATATCTGCGGTCTCAAACGCGTCTTCAAAATACCACAAGTCATTGTCCCCGTCGAAAACGCGCACAGCCCTCATACACATTTGCAAACAAACGGTCAAGAAAAAAACAGTCTACGAAACACTCTTTTCTTTTGAGGGGGGCTACGCCTCCCCTACGCGCAAGCTTCCCTCCAAATACGCTAAGAGCCGCTTTATTTTGTGCAGCGTCTCGGCTATTCGCCGAGCCACCGCACAAAATGCGGCACTAAGCGTATTTCTCGGGTGATCTTGCGCTACCCCCCGATTGCTAACGAACACACAAAACTCAGCTTTCATGCAATAAGCTTCCCAAAACCTCAAAATCCGAAAACGGCTTTCGCTCATCGCCAATAATTTGAACTCGCTCATGCCCTTTTCCCGCGATAATCACAGGGCCTGAGTCGCTTACGCGTAACGCTGCACCAATAGCTTGCTCCCGATCGGGTATTCGCATCAACACAGGCATCGCTCTTTTGGCATCAAAACCCGAAGCTATATCGTCTAAAATGCGCTCCGCTTCTTCGTTTCGAGGATTATCGTTGGTCAGAATCACAAAATCGGCATACTCTTGAGCAACCGCCCCCATTCGCGCGCGCTTTCCCCTATCACGCTCGCCGCCTGCACCAAAAACGAGCGTTATCGCCCCCATCGCCAGCTCCTTAAAACTACGCAGCAATTCACGCAGCGCCTCCGGCGTGTGCGCATAATCGATAAAAACACCTCGCCTAAACTCCGAAGCATACACGCGTTGACAACGCCCTAGCGGTGGCTCAAAACGCTTAAAAGCTCCCAAAACTGCGCTCAATTCTACGCTGGGATAAGCGCCTAAAAGTAGCGCAAGCGCCACACCCAGGTTCGCTCGATTCATCGCGCCGATAAGCGGCGAATCAAAGTTATGCTGCTCCGCGTTGTAGTGTAGGGACAAAGTGCAGCCATCAAAGCCGTTAACGCTCAATAATTCTAGTTCCAAGTGATTTTTGCGTACAACATTCGAAGAGCTGCGCAATGCAAAGGTTATACTGCGCTCTGCCCCACTCTGTGCTAGCATCCACTGTCCCCAGCTATCATCAATATTAATGATAGCCGTTGTAGGCTGTCCAAGCGCTCTCGCGTCCCTTAAAAAGCGATTAAACAAAAACGACTTCGCCCTAGCGTACGCCCCCATATCCGCGTGAAAATCTAAATGCTCGCGCGACAAATTCGTAAAAGCCACGTGGTTAAAAACCACTCCATGAACTCTCCCAATCTCTAGCCCATGCGAGGAAACTTCGTAAATTAAACAATCCGCCCCTGCCTCTTTAACCATCGCTGCAAAGCGCTGCAAATACAACGCATCAGGCGTAGTATTGTGCATTTCGTAGCGCGTGCCAGCAAAATATCCCCCCGTCGTTAGAATCATCGCGGGTTTACGCCCAATCAATTCTAAGAAAAAATATAGAATGGACGCCGTTGTCGTCTTTCCGTTCGTCCCCGTGATGCCAAAGACCTGAATATCGCGCGTTGGGTGCCCAAAAAAACGCGAACAAACTTCCGCTAAAACAGGATCCTCGACAGGCGCAAGATAGATGCACGCCCGCGGATAGGCATTTAAAATGTCGCCCAAATCATCGGGTATCTGCGATAACAAACACGCCGATGCACCACGCTCTAAGGCATCGCGTATATGCGCATGCGTATTGCCAAAATATTGCTTTCGAGCCACAAAGAGCCAGCCTTGCTCGACCTCGCGCCAATCCATCGCTATCCCCCTGATCTGTGCGTTATCTACAGACGACAAGAGAGTGCATTCTAAAGACTCAAGCAAGAATTTGATATGATGCGAATTTGTGCACATAAGATTGTGATGAAGTTTCTCATTGAGTGCTGGGACGCTGCCCCACCTCAGCATTACGTATTTCTTTTGAGCTTTGCGCAGGGGGAGCCCCAATGAATCAGAGCTTCCCTAGGGAAGCTCTGAACAATATGAATATTACCAAAAAAGTAGCTAGAGAAAAGTGTGGAAAGCTATCTTTGCTTGTTTGAACATAGTCAAAAGTCAACGGATTCCAGTTTCAAAGAAAAAAAGATGCTTTTCTTTGCAATTTTGAGCCTAGTTCTAGAAAAAATAAAAAGGAAAAAAAGAAGAAAAGAAGAAAACAAAAACATCTTTTCTTTGCCATTTTGATGCGGATTCTAGGAAGCAAGGAGCGAAGCGAAGGAACGACCTCAGGGTCGTGACTGAGCTGAGCGAGACGCCGCTGAAGACGAAGACGCGCAAAATGGCAAAGAAAAAAGGTCGTGACTGAGCTGAGCGAGACGCCGCTGAAGACGAAGACGCGCAAAATGGCAAAGAAAAAAGCGAGTCCCAAGGGCAATAGCCCTTAGACGGAGTTTGGGGCGCTAGCCCCAATGAATAGAGTTTCCTCAGACGGAGTTTGGGGCGCTAGCCCTTATAAATCAGAGTTTCCTTAGGCAATACTCGCGCTTTTAAATTTAGGCGTATGCAGCTCGATGCAGCCCTGATTATGGAGTGCCTGCAACAGCGAGTCGATGAAATCCTCAATGACGCTTTCATCGATGGCGCCCATGGTCGAAATTTGTGCAATCTTGCCTAATAATGGACCCTTCCCACTGTAAACAACAAAATTATCGGCTCGTAAATCGTTACGCAGTCGTTCAAAATTGGTTCCCAGCGGCAACTTCACGCTAGAGACGGCGTTAGAGAGTTCCGCCTTGGGGTTGTTAAGTTCCAAGCCGTGATCGGCGAGTTTGGAGCGTAGGAGTTGGACTTTGGCGGCTTGACGCTGGAAGCGTTCTATGACGCCTTCTTCGAGTACTTGCCGCAGAGCTTCGTTAAGCGCAATAAAGAGATTGATGGCGGGAGTATTCGGTGTTTGGGCACAGCTTTCGTGGTACTCGTAGTGGCGCGCAAGATTGAGGTAATAGTTACGTGGCGGATTTTGCGCCAGTGCTTCAAAATCGCTCTTTTTGCCAATAACGAGGGCAAGGCCAGGAGGCATACCGAGTGCTTTACCCGAAGAGCTCGTAATAAAATTGATATTGCAAGCGGCTATGTCGATCCGATCCGCCATAAAGCTAGAGACGGCATCGACGAAGAGTTTTACATGGTATTTTTTGCAAAGCGCGCCAACCTCAGCGACGGGTTGCAGCTCACCAGTGCTAGTTTCATGGTGCACCATGGTGATCCAATCAATACGCTGGCTTTTAAGGGTGTTTTCTAGCCGCTCTAAATCCAGCGCACTCCCCCACTCTTGCTCCTGCCTCATACAATTTGGATTATAAATACTCGCTATATCCCCAAGTCGTCGCCCAAATTCACCGTTAGAGAGCGACAAAACTTGTTGCGTCGCTGTTATAGCGCTAGAAAGAACTGCTTCGTTTCCAGCTGATCCAGAGCCCGTAATCACAACACATGAATATTCTTCGCTGTTAAGCCCAGCAACGGCAATTAAGTTTCGGCGAACTTCCTTTAACAAGGTTGAAAACTCAGGCTCTCTATGCCCTATCTCATAGGCCTGCATAGCCGCCAACACACGCGGCGATACATTAACTGGCCCTGGACAGAGCAGGGAGTAGCGTTTTTTATATTCATCCACCATCTTACTCCAATGAGTTTCGAGTGTAGTCTATGCGTTTGGCATCGCTTTCTAAGAGTACGAAGCTCTAACTGCTTAGCAGGCAAACAAGGCCTTCGCTAAGCATAAACGCCTGTAGAAGCACTAGAGTGCTTTCGTACACAAAAGCACAAGGGCGTAAATATGCAAATTCTATGCCTTCTTTCTACGTTTTTTTACCGCCATCATCGTCAGCTGAGCTGCTATCCCCGTAGCCACCAGCGCAGTGCCTGCTAACATAACAAAGAACGCAGAACGTGCAAGCCCGAATATGACGAAAAACATCAAGAGCAGGGTGTAGAAATCGCGCTTTGCAATCCATGCAAAACCGCCTGCAATGTGCTCGGCAATGCTTTTGAGTTTGCTAGGCTTTAGCTTTCCTTCCTTTTGAGCTTTGTTGTCCTTCTCAAAACCCCACTCAAAGTTGTTGTGGCTCGCTATGCCAAGGCGAACAAACTCGCGGTACACGAAAATAAGCATAAAACTCATAAAAGCACCGACACAAAGCGCTAAAATAAAATACAAACTATGGCCATACACCACGCTCACGCCGTGGCCTAGCCCGATAAGGAAGCTGACGTTAATAATATCGTCAACGACAGTATCGAACCATTCACCGCTGTGGCTAGGCGACAAGCGCATGCGGGCGAGTTCGCCGTCAACGCCGTCTAGCATAGAGGAGGTCTGCCAGAGTATGACGCCAGCAACCATAAACCCGTAGCTCCCTACGCCGACACATGCCGCACCGATAAGACCAACGAGCAAGCCCAAGGCCGTGATCATATTAGGCGTAACAAAGCTGTTAGCCAAGAACCTGCTTATCTGTAGCGACATAGGCCGATTAATAAAGTAAGCAACCAAGCCGTCAGATTCGCGTCCTAGCGGTTTCTTTAACGAGCGCGTCAAGATTTTTTGCGCTTCAGCGACATCCTTTTTTTCCTTGATGCGGTGAAACAAGCCAGCATCCACCTCGTAAGTCGATTCGACGCTTTGTAGCGCCGCTTCTATGGCTGCAACATTCGAGAGCGAAGAAAAGCGTTCTGGGTGCAAAAAATAGATACCAGTGTTTTCCGTCTTATGTTGTATTTGAGACTCCTCTAGCGGCAAAACGTCGAATAATTGACGACTTAACATCGATCTTACCGAAGTGAAGAAAAAACTCGATTCCCCACAGGCTGCCGCCAGCGCGTCGGCGTCAAAGTCGCCGTTATCGTCGTAGCTAATGACTTCTGGCGTCTCGATTTTATCGTCCGCTGCCAACACATAATGACTGGGCTGCAACAGCGTGATGCGCGAAAACTTCGTTTGCACACTTCTCAACACGCGCGCAATAAGGCTTAGCCCCCCAACGCGCACATCGGCTAGGGCGCGACCCTCATCCCAGGCGCAAGCACTTTTATCGATATATATAATGATGTTCATCTCTACTTCGTACCCTCAGCTGTATCCACCAAAGCAGCGCCCTCTGCCGCAAGCTCAACGACGTCAGCTTTCGCGGCGGCTATTTTAGCCTGTGTTTCGTTATAACCCTTAATAAAGCTACGTAAATAGGGAACCGCTACAATCCACTGCATAATCACCCCCACGACCACTGCGCCAAGCGATAAGTACACAAAGAAAACTTGCACATAATAAGGTATGGTGTCGGCGTAATGCGTACTAAAAGCATAGCCAATAGGCATTAAAAACAGTCCATAAAATATGAAATTCGACGCCACCTTCCCCAACATACGCGACGATATATCAAAACCCATCTGCGCCGCACTCGCCCGCATCGCCAACACCGATAAATCGCGAAATCCCCACGCCCAAAGTAAGGCCAACGGCCATATTCCATAGGCGACAGCCAGAGATATCACGAAGAAATTAAACAGCAGATCTGCCACCGTATCGAGCAAAGCGCCCACACGCGTTGTCATATTGTGCTTTCGCGCATAAATCCCGTCCCAATAATCCGTTAAACCCGCAGTAAGCCCCAAAAAGGCGGCGATCAGCGGAAAACCTAAGATGAACACGATACAACACGCCAAAATAACGAAAATACGGTAAAAACAAAGTAAATTGGGAAATTTAACAATATCTCTTAAAAATGCTGACTTTTCTGCCATAATTACGTCCTTCTAAAAAGCAAAGCCTCGCAACAGGGCGAACGCTCGTATTGCTATTTACCCCTTTTAGCATAGTCTGCAAGCTTTTACTTTCTCTCGCTTTACTCAGAGTGCTAAGGAAACTCTGATTTATTTTTGGGGCTCTGCCCCAAACCCCGCTAAGGGCTATCGCCCTTAGAACCCTTCCTCTGTGTAACGTATTGATTTTATTGACTTTATTTTGAAAACCCGCCTGACTTTCGTTGAATTTTTTGCCAATTTTGAGCCTAGTTCTAGGAGGCAAGGAACAAGGTAAAAAAAGAAGAAAACAAAAAATCTCTTTTCTTTGCCATTTTGATGCGGATTCTAGAAAGCAAGGAGCGAAGCGAAGGAGCGACCTCGAGGTCGTGACTGAGCTGAGCGATGACGACGAAGACGCGCAAAATGGTAAAGAAAAAAGGAAGCTCTGATTTATTTTTAGGACGCTGCCCCTGCGCCCGTTCAAGGGGCGAGCCCGTTGGAAGAAAATTTTATGAGTGGATTGCTGATTTTGTGCATGATATTTTGTACGCTCGCCTGAACCTTAGTGGGGGGGGGGGTAGCGCAAGATCACCCATAAAAGGCGCTTAATGACGCACGACGTGCGAAGGTTGCGCGAATAGCGCAAACTTTGCACGTCGTAAAGCGGAATTTAGCGCATTTTAAGGGAAGCTTG
>JBBAEA010000102.1:0-12728 GCA_041656175.1 Bradymonadales bacterium
CGTGACCGCGCCAAACGACGCCGCCGACGACGAAATAGGCCAAAATTGCAAAGAAAAAAAGGTCGTGACCGCGTCAAATGAAGCCGCCGACGACGAAATAGGCCAAAATTGCAAAGAAAAAAAGGGTTCTAAGGGCGCAAGCCCTTGGACGGGGTTTGGGGCGGTAGCCCCAATTAATCAAAGTTTCCTTAAGCGGGGTTTGGGGCAGCGCCCCACAAGCAGAGCTTCCATAAGAGACGGGATTGTTTTTTCGTGGTTTTTCCCCGAAGAGTGGCGCAAAGCGTGTTCTTGCACTTGCATTGTTCATGGCTTAGTGAGTGCTAGCCATTGATACTGGACACTAACATTCCCATACTCTTCATCTCTATGCGTGCAGCGGTATAGAGCGTGTCTTGGGTAATAACTTCGTCGTTTGCGGCGGCAATGAAGGCTGCTCGCAGTATAGCGTTTCGAATGTAGCCACCCGATATTTCGAACTCGTTGGCTAGGTCTCGGTAGTCGATTTTATCCTTAGGCAGCTTGTTGTTTTTGAGCATGGAAGCCCAAAGTCTTGCCCGCTCCGTTCTTGAGGGTTTGGGGAAACTAACGCGAAGTGAGAGTCTTCGTGCGAATGCTTCGTCGATGCCCGCGGGGAAGTTGGTGGTGAGAATGGCAACACCAGGGAAGCGTTCAATGCGCTGTAAAAGGTAGTTAACTTCAAGGTTCGCATATTTGTCGTTAGAATTCTTGACGTTAGTTCTTGAACCAAAGAGCGAATCGGCTTCGTCAAACAGCAGCATGGCCTGAGCGTTCTCTGCTTCATTAAAGATCTGTGCCAAGTTTTTCTCCGTCTCTCCCACGTATTTGGACATAACACGTGAGAGGTCGACTTGGTATACGTCGATGCCTATTTCATTGGCTATGAGAACAGCGCACATGCTCTTTCCCGTTCCTGGCGGTCCGTCGAATAGTGCTGACAGCCCGAGGTCGTGGCCAAAGCGATCGCCTAGCCCCCATTCGCTTAGGACTTTTGCTCTGTATTTGTAGCGACTCACGATTTCTCGCAGCTGTGTTTCGACGTCACGGGGTACGATGAGGTCTTCCCAGCGATAATTCTTTTCGATGAGTGTTGCGTGTTCGCTAAGCCTGTGGCGCATTTGCTCCTTAACGGCGGCGATGATTTCTGCAGAGTCGATGCTGTTTGAGGGTTGGGAGCGGAAGGCTGCTTCGTTGACGGCGCCAATGATTTGCCCTGGTGTTAGGTGAAAGTTTTCGGAGAACGCCTTGATGTCGCAGTCTTTATCGCGCAGATGTTCGGGCAAGGCCGCGGACCAAAGGGCGTAGGCACTGCGATGATCGGGGTAGGGGATGTGCACGAGCTCGACGTTTCGTTCAACTAAACGCGGGGGGAATGAAACGGAGTTGTTACTGCATATAACAATGGTGGTGTTGCAGCTAGCGATTTCAATATCGAGTAAGCGGCAAACCTGTTGGTGTAGCGACGAAACTTCGGCATGAAACTTTGAGTCCTCCGCAGTCGTTGGTAAAATCAGGTCATCCCAGTTATATAAGCACAAAATCGCGTTTTGCAGTACAGCCTCGCGCATCGCGGTCGCTAAACCCTCGTAAAAAGCCTCAAACCCATGGTAGAGCGAGCGAATATCGACGCAGAGCAAATTCTTACCTAGCAGTGCTGCGATATCTTGCGCACGTCGTCGTTTTCCCGCACCGTGTGGTCCCGTAATATACGTAACCGGCATTCTCCACGCTGGCTCTTTGTAATGTTCGAGCTTTTGCATGACATTCTGCCAAGCCTTCGCATATTTTTCGGATAACAGTAGGGGGGCAGAGCTTCCTTCGATTTCGCGTAACTCCGTATAAGGCAAAATACTGGGCTCCATGTAGGGGGCACCTGCGATAAATTTTTGTATACGCGTAGGCAGCGCCAAAGGCTGGTAGATCAAGGGAAGATGCGGGTATGAGCGTCGCAACTCAATGAGTTTATTGGCCATTAACGTCGAACTTGGGTCGAGTAAATCTGCGTACGCCGCATAATCCTGTGGTTTGGCAAAGATCTCTAAATAGAGCGCTAGCGTCGGGAACTGGCGATCAAAATTGTTTTGTATAAAGCCGTAAAGCCGCGGGAACGTTGGACTAAAGGCTGGAGCTGCGACCAACAAAAGAAGTGTATACAAGTCGTCGCTCAAGCTGTATTGGTGTCGCAAATAGGCTAAGGGGAAGTGGAACGGCACCTCGTCGGTGTCTGGCAACAAGCTGTGACGCGTTCGCTCAAATTCAAAAAGCTCCGACTTAGCCAAGACCTCCGCTTCGGTTCGGTCAAAGGCTAAATTCTTCAACTCATGCAACCGCGCCTCCACCTCTTGCGGATAAATCGCCGCCCCCACCCTATAGGCTTCGGCGCCGGGCAGCACGCCGATGGATTGCATTTCACGTAGACTCGTTGTCAAACGCAGGCGCAACCACTGAAGTTCTGAGGCTAAATATGATAATGCGGGCGATGTTGTTGATGCTAATTTCATGCTTTTTTGCGTTTAATGTTGAAGGTTATTTTGTTTTTGGGGAGGTGGGCTAGCCCCGCGACGTCCCATTTAATTTCTGTGAATGCCTACAAAGTCATTACTCCTTAAAAGATTTTCTGTACGTCAGCGCCGTGTATTCTCTATCGTTGGCGTCAATTTTCAGAAAACTATCCACGCGCTTAAATTCGTTTTTAACTAAGCAGCGCAGTGCCGCGACGTTATTGTCAGTAACCGAGATTGAGAGCGTAGTGCAAGCGGGATGGGCTTGTTGCAAAAATTGCGGCAAGCTTGCCAAAATACTACTCGCGATTCCTTTACGGTGCAGGTTCTCGCGTACGAGCAAAGTAGCGATAGAAGCCATCTTGTAGTTGGGAAAACCGACGAAAAGATCAAGAACGGCAACAGGCTTCGTCGCGAGCTTGGGCATATCGATGAGCAAAAAATATTTAAAGACACGTGAGTTCTTTACCGCTGGTGCTTGAGAGTGAAAGCACGCCTCTGCCATGGCACTCGGCGACTTGTGTACGACGCTATTGTGGTAGACAGAATTGCGCTCAAAGATCTCTTGGGCAAGCGCAATGTCCTCTTGCTGAACGACGTTAAAACTTAGTTCTGAATTTGAATAAATAGATATTGGCATGTTATGTTTGGTAAGCTTGTGGATTTTTTGCTACGCTTTGGAGAAAGCCGACTTGGGGAAACTATGCTTTATGGTTGGGGCGCTGCCACTTGCTTCGCTAAGGAAGCAAGGTGTTTTGTTTTCTTTTTTTCTTATTTTCTTCTTTTTTCCTTGCCTCCTAGAGCTAGGCTCAAAGGCGAGCAACGGGGCGAGCACAGCAGTAGAGCAGCCGCAAAGTCCTGTTTCGCCAAAAACTGGACGGGGCGTCGCGGGGTGTCCCCGCGGAGGGGGTAGTGGCAAACCCGCGCACGGCGCGGGGTTGACACGTAGGGGGAAACTTCCCCCCCCCCATAAAAAACTTAAAAACAGCCAAATATACGACTTTGCGGATGCCCTGGGCCCAGCAGTCGACGCCCAAAAATCGAGGCAGCTTTAATTTACATGTTATATTTTCAATGTCGAGTGCCTAGCCGTTGAGAACGAAACTTAGCTTTACAACGCTTGACGCTTTTTTTATGCTTTGTTAAATCTTAGTGGGGTTTAGTGCGGGCTTATATGACTGTTCGCTACGTCCGAAAAAATTTATTGAATGAGAGTGTATTATGGAACGAAATATCGTGTTGATGCGGCGCATTTGGATAGCGATGTTTGCTGTGTTTGCTTTCGCAGTCTTTGCGCCTACCCAAGCAAGCGCGGGAGATATTGATTTTAGACTATCTAGACTTTGTACCGGAGATGCCAGCGCACCTTGTGGTATAAACAATAGTGACCCTGCGGTGAAGGACTTTAGAAGTTTAGCGCGCGTGTATGCTTCCTTGCTCGCTCCTATGCATTTTCAGCCTGCCAGCACGCTTGGTCAAGCGGGTTTTGAGATTGCTGTCGAGAGCAAAATGTCTTTTGTTCTAGAAGATGCAAGTTATTGGCGAGCCATTAACAAGAATGTTAATCAAACGCCAAGTGATGATGGTAAATATTCGGCTCCCGACCTTTTTGCTACGGTTCAGTTGCACGTGCGTAAAGGTCTACCCTTTAGCTTTGAGTTAGAAGGTATTGTAAATTGGCTTGCCAATAGTGAACTATTTTATGTTGGTGCTGGTTTGCGCTGGGCGTTTACTGAGGGCTGGTGGTTCATGCCTGATATCTCTGTGCGGGCGCACGTGGGCACGCTAATCGGTGCTCCCGATTTGAGCTTTATCAACGTCAATGCTGATCTAGCGCTATCATACACCTTTGGGCTTGGTGGCTTAGTCAGCCTTACTCCATATGGTGGTTTTAGCTTCTTGACCAACTTCTCAAGTAGCCGACCGATTGTTGTTTTTGTGGGCGAGGGTAACGACACGGCTGCTAAAGAAGCGGTTTTCCGTCGTCAAACACAGTACATGTATCGTGGCTTCGCTGGTTTGGAGCTTAAGGCAGATTACTTCGTCCTTGGCCTTGAAGGCGAGTTTGGTGCCGATGCGCTGAGCGCTGGCGTTAAGATCGGTGCAAACTTCTAGATTGCGACGTATTCATGAGATTAAAAAAAAGAGCGCTGAGCCCAAATGCTTCAGCGCTTTTTTAATATTCTCTCGTAGGTGAAATTGGTGGCTTAATCAGCAAGGCGCAAAAAGATTTTTTCTTTGTAGTAGCGCAGCTCCTCAATGGATTCTAAAATATCGTCAAGCGCTCGGTGCGCATTGTTTTTTTGAAACTTCGGGAGTTCGGGTAACCACGCCTTGGCAAGCTCTTTGATACTTGAAACATCGATTTGCCGATAATGCAGATACTCCTCGAGTGTTGGCATCTCGGAGTTCAAAAAGCGCCGGTCTTGCCAAACCGAATTGCCGCAAAGAATGGCTTTACGCGGCTTTGCGTAAATTTGTAGGAACTCTAGAGTTGCCGCTTCCGCTTGCGCAACGCTGGTGCTGGACTTTCGCACCCGTTCTACTAGCCCAGATTCCGTGTGGTGCTCCCAGTTCCACTTATCCATCGTGTTCAACTCATCCTCGCTGCGATAAATCGCAAACTCTGGCCCAGTTGCTATGATGTTGAGCTCTAAATCAGTGATAATACTAGCAATTTCTATAATGTGGTTAATCTGAGGATTTAGCCCCGTCATTTCGAGGTCGATCCAAAGCAGTGCTATGTCTAAATTTTGCATCATACTCTTTGTTACGTAAACTTAGTCTCTACGCGCTAGCTTGCGCGTCGCAACACCATATAGCACAAAAGGTCAACAAAGGCATGGGAAAAGAGCGCACTTTAACATTGCGCAGCGCCGTAGCGTCGTATTCGTACTACTTAACGGTTGAACGCGGCTTAGCGGAGAATAGCGTTTCATCGTACAAGCGCGATCTGAGCTTTTTCGTCGACTTTGCACAAGAGCGCGGAGTCGTGAGATGCACAGAGTTATCGGAAGACATCGTTCGTGCCTATCTGGAGGCGCGTTTAGAAGGTAGTTTTCCGCCAGCGCTCTCACTGCGTTCACTCGCGCGAAACTTAGTGAGTTTGCGGCGATGGACCCTGTTTTTACAGCAAGAAGGGTGGATATCGGACGATCCATGCAGATTGGTAGAGATGCCAAAGTTCGCAAAATTAAACCCGATCTACCTCAGCGAAGCCGAAGTGGAACGCTTACTAGAGAGCCCTAAAATCGATAGCCCTGAAGGTTTGCGAGACCGAGCAATGCTAGAGCTTTTGTATGCTACAGGTTTACGAGTTAGCGAACTTGTCGCTCTTGAGCAGCGAGCTATAGACTGGGATCGCAACTGCATACTCATACACGGCAAAGGCTCTAAGGATCGCTTAGTGCCCACTGGTGAAGTAGCGATGCACTGGTTAAAGCGCTATATTGATTTCGCGCGTAGTGAACTGTTAGCGGCTTACGGCGCGCGTCATATCGCAGCGGTTTTTGTGACCCGGCGTGGTGGCGCAATGACGCGGCAAGGTTTCTGGAAAAATCTCAAGCGTTATGCGCAGCTCGCCCAAATCAATAAAGATATATCCCCCCACAAACTGCGTCACTCTTTTGCTACGCATCTCTTAAGCCACGGCGCTGACTTACGCGCGGTACAAGAGATGTTAGGGCATGCTGATATTTCTTCCACGCAGATCTACACCCATGTTTCGCGCGAGCGATTAAAGCAAATACACGCCATGCATCACCCGCGAAGTGCAGGCATGTAGCACCCTGCATGGCTGTTTCTCGGGTTTTAGAAAATTTATTAGCCGCCAAAACTCAGTTTAGTAAACTCAAACTGGCAAAACGCTTAGGGGTGCTCTGATTAATTCGCGGTTTTTGTTTTGGTGGGGGAAGTTTCCCCCTACGTGTCAACCCCGCGCTGTGCGCGGGTTTGCCACTACCCCCTCTACGGGGGGCTAGCCCCCCGTAACGCCCCCGAAGCGATTGTTTATAACTAACTTAAAAAACTCTGATTCATTGGGGCTACCGCCCCAAACCCCGTCTAAGGGCTATCGCCCTTAGAACCCGCTTTGTGCGTAAATTATTGAATTTATAGACTTTATTTTGAAAACCCACCTGGCTTTCGTTGTTTTTCTCTAGCTACTTTTTTGGCAATTTTCATATTGTTCAGAGCTTCCTTAAAAAGCCCAAAACTGAGTGCACGCGGGCTTTATATCGAGGTCGCTACTCTGTCGCGCGATGCTCTTAACTCCTAGCTTGTGGTTTATAGGCTGGAAACCAAAACTGTAGCATTGACGGGTTTTGGCATGGCTTCGTCGTACAACCAGCGGTATCGCCACAGCGTGGTAGAGACGCGCTTAGCGTAATTGCGCGCTTCGCTAAAGGGGATTTTTTCTACGAAAAGATCGAGGGGAATGTCTGCTCTTTGTTTCATCCACTTACCGACGTTTCCTTGTCCTGCGTTGTAGCCTGGAAGGACGAGTAAGGGGTTTGGCGCGAGTATACGCTGAAGCTTGGCGATGTAAGCAGTACCGATGGGGATCGAAACTTCGGGTTTGAAGAGATCTTGCGCCTCGGGTTTGGGAACGCCTGCGTCGGCTGCGCTTGATTGCGCGGTTGGGAGCATAAGCTGCATGAGGCCTCGTGCGTTTGCCCATGACTCAGCGCGCGGGTTGTAGTAGCTTTCCTCTCGCATGATGGCGTAGCTCGTATAAAATAGATCGTCGTTACCCTTGCTAACGTCACTAACGATTTCTAACCAAGGTTGTGGGTAGGCCAAAATCCAAGCGCTGTATTGCTGCGACTCTAGGTCGGTACTCGGGGCGAGAATCGAGTAAGCTGTGCGCGCCGACTCGCTGTGCCGACCCATGATTTGGAGCAGAATGGAGCGGGCTAGTTGTGCTTCACGCGTGAATTTGTCTTCGCCGCCGTCACTCAGTGCCGAAAGTTTATCGAGGGCATGCTCGTATAGACCAAGTGCTGTTAGTGTCTTTATTTCTGTGAATTCAGGCGCTTGGCTGATCTCGCTAAAGCAGTATTCTTGAGCTTGTTCTGGTTTTGCTTTACTAGGTTTGTGTTTTTTGAGCCAGTCTTGCGCCTTTTGCGCCTCGAGCGCATGGTAGGCGCCAAATGCGATCATCGCATAGTAACTCAAGGGGTGTCGCTGCATCACTTCCTCATACATGCGCACAGCGCTCTCACGCTCACCTAATTCTTCGTACGCACGAGCGCTAAAGTATGCCAAGCGTCCTTGGCTGTACTGATCGTTCTCGCCTGTGTTGTCGGCGTGCGCTTTGGCAAAATCTATAGCCTCTTGCCACATCTTTGCCTCATAACGGTGTAGGAACAATAACCACAAACTATCCTTATACATATCACCCGTTGGATAGACCTGAATTTGGCGCTCCAGTACCGCCATAGCTTCATCTCGCTTGTTTTGAGATAGCAGTATTTGTGCCTCAAAATGCATGGCGTCGTCGCTGTAGGAGTGCTTGGGGTAATCAGAAACGATTTTTTGGTAATACGTGATGGCTAAGTCGTATTCGCCAGAATTCCACGCCGCGCGCGCGCCGGCGTAAAGTAGTTTTATTTGCATATCCGTATTCTCGCAGCTCCCAATTCCTTCTTTAAAATACGGTAAACTTGCCTTGTGGGAGCGAAGTTTTACATAGCTACGCGCGATGTAAAACAAGTCTTCGCAAATAAAATGCGTATTTTTACTGCGTTTATCGGATTTTAGTAGGCTTTGGTAGGATTTTATTGCGCTTTCGGAGCGATGCGCGTTGAAGTGAGAGAGCGCGATTTCGCGCTGCGATTTTTGGGGATCGGCAGCTTTAGGCGAGGGCGGGAACCTAAAATCATCGGGCCACTGGTCTTTCATGGCTAGGATCTGGCTCTGCGCGCGTTTGCCTTGCTCGCTTTTGGGATCAATCTCGTAGATCTGTGTTAAGCTCTGTAAGGCTGCCCGTGTTTGTTCTAGCGCGCTATGAGCTACGGCCATAGATTCCAGTGCTTCAATACGCAAGTCTTTGGGAAAGCGTTTAAGTTTTTGAAGCTGTTCAATCGCCTCCTTGTGTCTACCTAAGGCGACAAGGCTCATACCTTCATAAATCTGCATGAGCGAATTGTTTTGGTAGCGCTTTGTGAGCGTCAAAGTTTCTTCATAGCTTTGCGTTTGGTAGCTCGAGATCACGGCGTTCTCAACGAAGGACTCAAGAGCTAGGTAGTCGGCGGCGAGAATATCGTTGAAGTAGACAAGAGCCTTTTCGTAGTTTTTGCTTTGGTAGAAGGCTAGAGCACAGAGTAATTTTGCGCTTAATAGTTGTGGATTACTGGTATCGGCTTTGCTTTCTGTAATCGCCGCTTCAAATGCTGTAGCAGCTTTCCCCCATCTTTTAGCCAAAAACAGGCTGTGCGCTTCGCTTAGCGCGTTATTGCCTTTAAAAAAAGACTCCTTTTCGATGAGACTTTCGCATTGCGCTTGTACAGGCGGTGTGCGTGTTAACTCGGCTGTTTGTATTGGCGCAGTTGTGGGCTCAGCTTCACGCGATTGCGTTGGGCCACAGGAACAGCTGACGAGTAAAAATACGCTGATTGAGACGTAGAACTTTAATAGATGGATTAAGTGAAAACGCTGCGAAAATTCGCGACATTTGGGATTAGTGCTCATATGAAAGTACCGAGGGCTGACTAAAACACGGCGCGTGTTGGGAGTATACCTTCTTGTTTGCGTGCGAGGGGGTAGGCAAAGACCCCCGCGCAAAAGAAGCTGCGAATGCATAAAATGCGGTGGTTTGCCGTATAGGCGAAACAACGCATTTTATAATGCAGTCGCTGCTACATTTTGTGCGGAGGCTTTGCCGAGGGGGAAACATCCCCCCCAAACAAAAGGATCGTATACTCTATGGGTGGCAAAGGCGAAATTTTGGGCTAAGCAAGATAAATAGCGATTTTAATCCCGCTCTATGCGAGCCACCAACATTTGGACGCGAACTTCGCTTGCTTCGTTCTCGAAGATATCAATGTAGACGTTAAGCTCAACATCGGCTTCCTGCTTGACGTAGAGAGGGCTTTCAGGGGTGCGTGTGTTAACAAAGCCAGCTTTTTCGAGGCGTTTTTTGTAGTCGGCGACGAAGTTCTTTGACAGGGGGTAATAGCTGTAAACGCTAAAGTTTGATGCCTCGTTTGGTGGAGTGAAGGTGGCAAATTCGGCGGCGAATGCACCCTTCTCTAGTGGATAGGGTATGCGGCGGTCGGGGATGTTCTCGTAGCGGTTATCGGGGTCGCGCGTTTGCGACATGATGATGACGACTTCGCCTTCACCTTCGGTAATTCCCACGAGTAATGGTGCGTTGGCGCCTTTTTTATAGTAGATGTCGCCGTGGACGTTTTCGAAGCCAGCGCGCTTGAGCTGCTGTTTGTATTTGTCGGTTGGGAAGTCGTTGACGTAGGTATAGTGAACCACGTCGTTTGAGTCGGAGGCTTCTTCACTTGCGTAGGCGATGGGTTCTGGATCCGATGGGATGGGGAAGCCTTTGCCTTGAATTTTGGAGTAGGCTTTGGGCGCTTCATCGCGATCGATTTTTCCCTCGGCCTCGGCTGCGGGAGCAACGGCTTTGGTGTTTTCTACGTCTTCTTTAGAGCTTTTTGATTTATCATCGCCGTTTTCTTTGTTTTGGGATGTATCCTGTGCTTGCTCTTTTTCGCCAAGGAGTTTTGATTTAAGCATATCGCAAGCGCTAAGGCTGAGGGCGAAGCTAAAGAGGACGAAAATTTGAAGTGTTTTTTTCATCATTACTCCAGAAGAAAGTAGCGCTAGGCTAAACGTAACCCAGCGCTAAGAAAAAAGTAGCGCTAAGCTAAACGCAGCCCAGCGCTAAAGAAATTTAGCTCATCGGCGCTACATGTTGACGGCGTTCTTTGCCGCTGTATTGCAGCTTTGTGTTCCGCCTGGGGAGTCTCCGTAGTACATGCACATGTGCCCACCAAGTGCCCATCCAGAGCTAGGTCGTGTGTTGCTCTTGTTCGCAAGTGGATAGCCAGGTCTTCCGCCCATAATGGCAGCATGCGGTCTTAAGTGGAAGCCTACAGCGACTTTTGCGCCGTTACTAAGTTGGATTTCGCCAGGTCGACCGTCCCAGCTCCAGCTGCTTGTTTTTGCCCAGTCCGCGTGGTTAGGTGCGCGGCTGCTGAGCAGGCTCTTGATGACGGTGGTATCGCTTGCAGTCATCGGGGTCCAGTCCGTGTGATAGCCGGGTGAAGCAGCCCACGAAACGTTAAAGGTTTTACCTGTTTTGAGGTCTCGAACTTGTTTTTGTTTTCGGCTGCTCTCAATAGCGGCGACATCTCTAGTTCTGAGTAACTGTCGTTTACCAGTGGAGGTGATTTGACCTCCAGAGCCACCTGCGCTGCCCCCAGCAAGAGAGGTGTATTGTTTGGAGATATAGCCATTCTTTCCGTTATAATCGATGTTGAGCCAGCCACCTGCGTCTGATTTTACGCTTACTCGTTGCCCGTTGCTAAGTTTACCGATTATTGCGTATCCAGTGCCTGCGCCCGCGCGAACGTTTAGAGCATTACAGGTTACCGTCGCAGTCTTGCCACCACCGCTTGATGGTGCTTTCGCTGGGGCTTGTTGTGCTGGGCTAGCACTTGCGCCGCCGGTACTGACGCTTGTGTATTTCTTAGACACATAAGCATTTTTACCGTTGTAGTTAATGTTGAGCCAACCATTAGCCTCACCCTTAACGCTGACTTTCTGTCCACGGCTTAGGGTGCCAAGGACTTTGTATCCAGTGCCCGCGCCCGCGCGAACGTTTAGAGCATTACAGGTTACCGTCGCAGTCTTGCCACCACCGCTTGAACTTCCCCCTGTACTGGAGGGCTTTTGCGTTGCACTTGGGCTTGCCGTGAGTTTGCCGCCTAAGGCTTGGGAAACCAAGGATTTAAAGCTTTGCATGCTTGTGCGGTGTGGGCAGTTTTTACCCGAAAACTCGCGGTGTGCCTTGATATTGTCTACGCCCCAGCCATATCGGCCTAATAATTTTGCACAAACCGCAGCGGCGCGCTTCTCAGCCATCTCAAAGCGGCCAGGCGTTTTGTCTGTGCTGCGAGCAATCTCTAGACCTAAATAATGACGGTTACCCCGACCAGTTCGCCCATCCCCTGCATGCCAACCATTGCGATTAAGCGGTAAGCCTTGAATCGCTTCTTTCTCATCTACCGCGAAGTGGTAGGAAGTCGAAGTATTGTTATTGTGCATGTAGCTAATTTCATTACTAGCAGGTGCACTGTTCGCTGTGTTATGCAGCGTTATACCGACGGGATTCATGTTATGGGGACATTTTAAAGATTTTTTGTTCGCAGGGATATTGCGTACCGACCAATCTCCCGAAACTTTTTGTGCTGACATTTCGTTTTCTCCTTTCTCGTTGGATTAAGCCTAGCCATGGCCGAGTTGGCCGCTATGACGAGAAGGAACAATTTCCTTCACTAAATAGTGTACGCATATACCATGCCTAAAGTAAAGAAAGATGCAGCGTTTTTTTCATCTATTCTATAAATGCCACTTTGTAGCGTATATGTAAGATTTTTGTCGCAATTTTTGCCAAAAAACCAGTGAAATAGCTGTTTCATGAAATTTAGCGCTTTGCTAGCTTAGCTGTTTTTGTAAGGCTATACTTATAACTGCTGTGACAATATCTATAATGAGGGCTATTGACCCCAGTGGTACGGTGAACAAAAAAAAGACGTTGTTGATGGAAAAATTTTTGAACCACGAAAAACACGAAAATTCACGAAAAATTCTCTTTTAGTCTTATAGAACCAGCTTGATTTTTTATAGCCTTTCGTGCCTTTCGTGTCTTTAAATTTTGAACCACGAAGAACTCTTTCTATATTCGTTGAAATCTTTCGTGCCTATCGTGCTTTTAAATTTTGAACCACGAAAACCACGAAAATTCACGAAAAATTCTTTTTTAGTTTTATAGAACCAGCTTGATTTTTTATAGCCTTTCGTGCCTTTCGTGTCTTTAAATTTTGAACCACGAAGAACTCTTTCTTTATTCGTTGAAATCTTTCGTGCCTATCGTGCTTTTAAATTTTGAACCACGAAAACCACGAAAATTCACGAAAAATTCTTTTTTAGTTTTATAGAACCAGCTTGATTTTTTATAGCCTTTCGTGCCTT
>JBBAEA010000103.1:0-12548 GCA_041656175.1 Bradymonadales bacterium
TAAGCGCTTACCGAATAAACTGCCATTCTATCATCTGCATGCCTAATTTTATGCGCATTTTATTGTTTTGCTTCTCTACAAAACGACTAATTTTCTTTAAAACTGTTTCGTTTTGGAAAAAAAACATTCAAATTTTTGGTCCGTGCAAAGGTCTCATTTTGTTTAAGACTATATCGAATTTGTAAAATTAAATTCGTTATTTCTAGCCGTGCAAATGTCTCGTTTAAACAAACCAAGATATCTTTCCAAACTTTATTTGAGCAAATTTTCACGGTTTTTGCATTAAACAAGGGCAGGTTTGAAACTTGCCCCTACACCACGCTGTGAGGGCATTAAACAAGGGCAGGTTTGAAACCTGCCCCTACTTGAGTCGCCGTTGAGGGTAGGGCAAGCACAAAACCCTGTTTCGCCAAAACCGGGACGGGGCGTCGCGGGGTGTCCCCGCGGAGGGGGTAGACGCAAACCCGCGCACGGCGCGGGGTTGCGGCGTAGGGGGACACTTCCCCCACAAAAATAAAAAGCATAAATATCGAATGAATCAGCGCTTTTTTAGCCGACTAAGTCTACGTTTTTAGCGGATTTTTGCTATAAAGCGTGGGCGAAGCAACGGACGCGGCCAACGGCGAAATCATGCAAAATGCCAGCCATTAGATGATTTCTTTAAGCCACGAGACTAGCCGTTCCCTCAAGGACACGCCCTTAGATTCTTTAGGCTTAAAGAGGCGCAAATCCGCGTGACGCGTAGCCTGCAAGAGCAGTCCCACGGCGGTCGCGCTCTTTGGCAGGCGCACCAAATCGCTCATGCCGCCCACACCGATGGGAATCCCGCGCCTAACAGGCAGACCCGTGACTCTTCCGCAAAGCTCGGGCGCCGCGTCCATGATAGCGGCACCACCCGTTAAAACGATGCCGCTGGGAATCTTATCGCGGTAGCCAGAATTATCGATTTCGCGAAAAGCAAAAGAGAAAATTTCTTCAAGCCGCGTTTCGATGATATCGGCAATGACGCGTTTGGGCAGTTTTCGCGGCTCGCGCCCACCGACGTTTGGAACGTGAATGATTTCGTCGGGTCCGACGGCAGAGACCATAGCGCAGCCCGAGTTAAGTTTTAGACGCTCAGCCTCGGCCAGCGGGATGTGTAGACCCGCGCCGATATCGGTGGTTAGGAGATTGGCGCCTAAACTAAGGCTAGCGGTGTGCACGATGCTACCCTTAGCCCATACAGCGATATCAGTGCAGCCGCCACCAAGATCAATCACGGCGCAGCCCAACTCCTTTTCGTCGGGGCTCAAAACGGCTTCAGAACTGGCGAGGCCAGAAAAGATAATATCTGAGACTTCGAGCTTGCAACGGTTTGCGCATTTCACAAGATTTTGCGCACAACTTACGGAACCTGTCACGATGTGAACACGCGTTTCAAGGCGGACGCCAGCCATGCCCTTCGGGTTAGCGATTCCTGTGTGCCCGTCAAGGATATACTCCTGCGGTAGGACGTGTAAAAACTCGCGATCGTTAGGAATGGCAACGGCCTTAGCCGATTCAATCGCCTGCGCTATATCGGCATCGTCAACTTCTTGCTGCTTTACGCCCGCAAGCCCCTCGCTGTTAATGCCTTTAATGTGCCCACCCGTAATCGACATCAGCACGTTTGAGATATCACAGCCCGACATCACCTCGGCATCCTCGATGGCTTTTTGGATCACCTCCGCCGCCGCATCGATATTCACGAGCATTCCCTTGCTCACACCCTTGGACGCGTGATTGCCAATACCAATAATATTCACCCCATCGCTACACAACTCGCCGACAATTGCAGAGATCTTCGTACTCCCAACGTCGAGCCCGACGAGGATTTCATTGTGTCGTAGCGCCATCGAAATCTTCCTTATTTTGTAAATCCTTAAGTAGCGCCGCCACATCCTCTGTTTCGGCTGCCTTTCGCGCCATCGCCGCAGCGTCGGGGCGCGCACTAATCGCTACCGCGTCCAAATCTTTGTCGGCGTCCAGCAAAATGTAATCCGCCACCACCGACTGGGAGGCCAAAATTTCATCAACCTGCATCAAACGCTCAATCCGCTCATCAAAGCGGTCATAGCCCATTCTAATTTCGCTCTGTGCCGTAAAAAGAGTATAACCCGTCGCGTTATCGTAATGCACTTCATCCACGCGTTGCGCAAAATCCGCCCCCTCCACCGCACGCGCCAAGGCAAATGCTTGCTTTACCACATCGCCGCGCTCCAAAAGCCCACGCCCACTCACAATGGGATGCGTTAACGCGTCTTCCACGGCATACAATTTTATGGGTTCGCCCGCCAAATCCACGACGTATAAATTCCCATCGTTCACAATACCTAGCGCTTCCTTCTCGCGCACCACAATCTCTATGGCATCAGGCAAAGTGAAGTTCAAATCCACCGAATCTACCCACGCAATTCCCTCCAAACGCTCCCGAAGTGCATCGCTATCCAAGTCAAAAAGATTCACGCCTTCGTCTAAAAGACCAGAAACCTCCAGTATTTCCGCATCTGATACGCGTAAATTGCCACGAATCTGAATATCATGCGGTTCAAAGTAGCCCTGATTCACTAAGTGCTGGTAGTACAAATACGCGCCATACGGAATTCCGACAGCCAACGCACAAGCGAAGGCCAAAAGCGCGATCGCGCGCCCAAACGAACGCCATCGCCCCGCACTCCAATGCTTCACCCGCGGCGCGCGTCTCTTGTTGTTTCTACGTACTTTTGACATTTACTTTCACTAAAAAATCAAGACAATACTGTGTTTTTCATGCTGAGAGGGGCGATGCACAAGCTAAGCGGAAAAGCCCTGTTCCCCCGATATTTGCCTAGTTCGCACGAATTTTTCACCGTTCTCGCGTTACTCCCTAGCACTCTGCAAATACAGCAGCACTAGCCACGCTCTATTGAGTCTGACACAGCACTGCATTTAGGCAAATATCTTAAGTTCATAGATATTATGGATGGATTTTGCATGCATTTAAGTATCCTTAAGGAAGCTCTGAACAATGTGAAATTTGCCAAAAACTGGACGGGGCGTCGCGGGGTGTCCCCGCGGAGGGGGTAGTGTCAAACCCGCGCAAAGCGCGGGGTTGACACGTAGGGGGACACTTCCCCCCACAAAAAAGAGCTTTGAAAATTATCAATTTAATGACTTTGCGTTTGCCCAGTAGCATAGCCCCAATAAATCAGAGTCTCATTAAACACAGTAAAGCGTGGGCCACAAACTAGGCGAAGCACATAGCTTGTGGGGGTTTATTTATTGGCGACAACACGCTACGCTACACGCAACCGCTACTGCGGTTTTTTGGGGTACTTATCTATGATTCACAACGAATATCATCATTTATTTATAGCTATCGACATCGACATCAAACTCGTGGAGCGCCTAACGCTAGTGCAAAATGATCTTGGCAAAATCATTAACGCTCGTGGTGCTTCGGTACGCTGGACGGCGCCAGAGAACTTACACCTTAGCCTTAAATTCTTGGGCTCCCACGACTTCGCACTTTTGCCCGAACTTTGCGGTTACATCGACGACGCCGTTAGAGATTTTCCGTCGTTTTCGATCAACACCGCTTTTATCGGTGCATTCCCGCATCCCGATTGTCCGCGAATTATTTACGCATCGACCGACCAAGGACTGGACAAGCTCCAAGAGCTTCGAAAACGCGTCGACGACGTTTTGGCCTTGTACCAATTTGTACCCGACAAGCGACCGTATTTGCCGCATATTACTTTAGGGCGAGTTAAAACTCCGCTAAACGCGCTGCACTTTAGCGATGCTATCAATGCGATTAAAGACCTCAACTTTGGTTCTTCCCATATCACTGAAGTCATATTATATGGCAGTAACTTAACGAGTAGCGGCGCGTACTACACTGTGCTGTCGCGCCATCCATTGCGGCGCAAAACCAAGGGAGCCTAAAGATCGATGAAGGCATGGCGTTTACGCTTTGATACAGGATCGCTTGTTGTTGAAACAGGGGATGCCGAGCAACACGATATGCGCGAGCTCGTCTCTGGGCTGATTTGGGATCAGCGTATAGAGGCATTTCGCGGTGAAGCGGCGATGTATAGGCCTCTCATATTAAAGCTAGTGCGCCGAAAACTCGAGTATATCGATGAGGCTAAGTCGTATGATGAACTAGAACTTGCGATGCACATAAAGCGCAAACCCTTCCCTTATCAAGCCGAGGCGCTCAACGCTTGGGAAAAAGCGGGTTGTCGCGGCATCGTCGTATTGCCAACCGGTGCAGGCAAAACTTTTGTTGCCCACCTCGCCATGATGGGCAGACAAAGAGCTAGCCTTATCGTCACGCCAACCCTCGATCTGATGCACCAATGGTTTGCCGGGCTTCGTTCCGCCTTTCGTTGCGAAATAGGCATGATTGGCGGCGGCGTCTACGATCCCAAGCCGATAAGTGTTACCACCTACGATTCGGCATACATACACATGGATAAACTCGGGGATCGATACGGACTACTTATCTTTGATGAAGTTCATCACCTCCCCTCTCCAAGCTACGCCTTAGCCGCAAAACACTCCATCGCCCCCTATCGCTTAGGTTTAAGCGCCACTCCAGAGCGCGATGATGCTGCTTATAGCTACGACGAACTTGTCGGCCCCATCGTGTATTCCAAAAGCATCAAAGATCTGGCTGGCGCCCATCTCTCCGAATACGAAACCATACAAATTAGCGTTAGCCTTAGTGACGAAGAGCGCGAAGAGTATTCGCAAGCGCGCAGTACTTATCTTGAATTTGTTCGCCAAAACGGTATTCGCATGAATTCGCGCTCAGCGTGGGGCGACTTTCTTAAAGCATGCGCGCGATCCTCCGAAGGGCGCCTTGCCCTGCTTGCACACCGAAGTCAAAAGCGCATTACACAGTGTTGTCGCGAAAAAATCACCGTACTCATCGACATTCTCGCAGAGCATCGCAACGATCGCAGCATCATATTTACAGCCGACAACGATACGGTTTACAGAATTAGCAAGCTACTTCTCGTTCCCGCCATCACTCACCAAAGTAACGCGAAAGAGCGTCGTCGCGTTTTAGACGACTTTAACGCGGGGCGCTACCCCGTACTCGTGACCAGCAGAGTGCTCAACGAAGGAGTGGATGTGCCAGAAGCAAACGTCGCTATAGTATTATCGGGTTCAGGTAGTGTGCGCGAACATGTGCAAAGACTCGGACGCATCTTGCGCGCACGCGAAGGCAAAAGCGCCGTACTCTACGAATTTGTCGCCGAAGGAACGAACGAAGAATTTACTAGCCAACGCAGGCGAAAGCATGACGCGTACAGCTAGGGAAGCTCAATTTTATTGGGGTGCCGCGCCAAAGCCCGTTGAAGGGTTATCGCTCTTAGAACTCGCTTTTGCTGTGTAGTGTATTAATTATTTTGAAAGACAGTTTGACTTTTGTGGTTTTAATCAGGGGCAGCTTTGAATCTTCCCCTACGCATTTTGCATAAATCAGAGCTCTTTTAAAGTATAGGGCTAAACAGCCGAGCGAAAGCCACCAATAGGCGTTTTCCCATGCTTTGGCGAAGCTCGTCAACGGCGGTAATTTCGCGTGATTGCAATAGATCTTCGTAAAACATAGCTTTAACCTCTTCGGCAAACACTTTGTCGTAAACAAAGGCGTTTACCTCAAAGTTTGTGCTCAAAGAGCGCGGATCCATGTTGGCCGAACCCACAGTGGCAAAGCTATCATCGACGCATATGGTTTTGGAATGCAAAAATCCGTCGCCGTACTCGAAAATGCGTACACCAGCATCTAAGAGCTCTTCGTAATAAGAGCGGCTCGCGTAGCTCATTATCTTGTGATCACTGCGACCCGGTAGAAGCAAACAAATATCCACGCCCCTCATTGCAGCAGACATCATAGCCATTTTAATGCTTATGTGGGGAATGAAGTAGGGTGTAGTAATGTAACAATATCGTTTGGCACTGCTTATCGCTACAAAAAAGGCAATAAGCATATTTTCACGCTCGCGATCGGGGCCAGAAGGGAGAATATGCACGAGCATATCGCCTGCACCCTGTACAACATCTGTTGGTTCTAGCAATTCGTTGGTTAAATAGTGCCAATCTTCCCAAAAAACGTAGTTTAATGTGGCGGCTGCAGGGCCTTCGATTTTGATGAAACAATCGCGCCAGCGACCAATTTTTGGGTTTTTTCCCTCGTATTCTTCACCGATATTGAGCCCCCCCGTAAAACCTATCGCGTCATCGACAATAACAATTTTGCGGTGATTCCTAAAACTCCAACGCATGCGAGCCCATGCAAAAGGCACGAGGAGTGGCAAAAATACGGCAATCTCTACTCCCGCTTCGCGCAATTGACGCTTCCAACGCCGCGTTAGACCAATGCTACCAAAATCATCAAAGATCAGGCGCACTTTTACGCCAGCGCGGGCGCGCTCCATGAGCAGCTCCCCTAAGTGCTCTCCCGTACTGTCTTGCTTAATGATATAAAACAATACGTTAACGCTGTGTTTCGCTTTAGCAATGGCGTTAAAAATAGCAGGGTAGCTCTCATCGTGATCTTTAAGCAGTGTCACGCGATTTCCGACAGTAAGAGGGAGTTCAGCCTCGTTGATAGCCAGACTTAGCATCGCCTCTGCATCCTTAAACGCTTGGTGCAGCTGTACCTCGCGCTCTGCGGACTGCGCCGCGTAGCTTCTAAAGTGTGCTAAACACTGTTTACGCAGTTTTTCTTTTTTCAGGGCGCGACGCCGCATGCGCCTGCGACCAAAAACAAAGTACAGCGCAATACCCAAATATGGCAAAGCGATAATGACGCCGATCCACGCCAAACTAGAGGTGGGCTGACGCTTTTCGAGCAATATCCAAATAACAACAAAAGCCGCAGTGGATATAGCAATGCCAGTTAAAACCAACGCAAAAAGATTTATCAATAAAAACTAGAGACCTTTGCACGGATAAAAATAGTGAATATATTTTTATAAATCCGATACAGTTTTAAACAAAATGAGACATTTTGTAGAGAATCATAACTTGATAGTGCTTATTAAATAAGGCAGGTAGGAGATAGGATGACATTTTATTCGAAAAGAGCTTAAAAGACTGCTTTCTTTTTAGTGCCACAGCCGTCCAGGCTGTGGCCGCTTCGCGCGCGGCCTCAGCCGCGACCAATCGCTGACATCCGTGTCGCGATTGAAGAGAGGGGGGTGCGGGGGGAAGCTTTTTTCTTTTGCAAAAAGAAAAAAGCTTCCCCCCGCGCAAAGCTCTCAACTAAAAAAATGCGGTAATGTTTCCAGTACCGCACAATTTATTCGATTAATAACAAGCCACTAGCTCTCGAAAACATCGACAACTTCAGTGTTGGTCCAAGTGCACTCGCAGTCATCACCCGACTTTGTGCGCAAAAGCGTCCAGGTGTAGTCGCCTAAATCGCCACTACAGCTCGCACGCGTCTTCATTTTGCCTTCACCGCCGTTGTCGAGCGATTTCGACGTGGTCGTGGCGCATTTGGGACCGCTAATTTGCGCAGAAATTTTGCAAGTACAACCTGGCGTACTGACGATATTAGAGGAAATTTCTAAATAAATTTTGGAGCAATTGAAGGTTTTACTGATGGTACCGCTTACATTGGGCGCTGAAGACGTCGAGTTTTTGACATCCTCGATGCTTCGCCTATCGGAAGGTCGTATTTTCCCCTCTGGACGGCACACGTTGATACTCCGCTTCGCTACCGCTGCCCTCCCTTCATTGTCAATAACCGTTAGCGTAGCTTCGTACTCGCCTGCTTCCTTGTATGCATGACTTACTCTCTTACCCTCGGCCTGGTTACCATCGCCGAATTCCCACTTAAAGCTCTCTAACTTGGCGCCACCTTTAGCAGCAGAGCCTGAAGCGTTGAAGTCTAGCTTACCGTTGACCTTCGCTTCGCCGATATCGCGTCCAGCTACCACTTTGGGTGCCATGGGGTCATCGAATTTTACCGCAGCTTCTGCTGGCGCGGGCGGCTCTTGGGGCGTTGGCGCTACTTGAGCAACCTCGACACTCCCAACTTCAACGGGTTCGTCACTGGGATCTTGCTCCTGCGGAGCAGCTTCATTCTCGGCGGCTACGGCTTCGACGTCCACAACGTCCGCTTCTTCTTCCACAACGGCATCAGCCTCCGCATCTGCCGCTTTAGCGTCTACTGCTTGCGCGTCCTCGCCTACCAACGCTACTTCTTCTTGTTGCTTTGCAACGATTTGCGCATCGGCGATCGCTTGCTGTGCCGCAGCTTGGTCTGTTACTGCTACTTCTTCGACCCCTCCTTGCTGCGTCTTTTCGCTGAGCCAGTTACTAACAACAAATAACACCAAACCAGCCAAGCCTATAAACAAAAATATAAATACGTTTTTGTTGTCCTTACGGATGATTTGGTAAATGAGGGCGACTACGCCTAATAAAAAAGCCGCTATGGCAATGTAAGATATTACAGACACGATATGCCTCTCTTGGTAACAGGGTCAAAGGCTTACAAAAACTAAGCCTAGTCAACTTAACATATTCTACAATGATTAACGACAAGCGACAAGCGTAGAGCCAAGCTAAAAGTATCGCCGAACGCAAAAAAAGATTTCGCATAGAGCAAACTTGCCAACAAAAGCTCCATTTTTGCTTATGCAAACTCTGAGAAATTCATTATGCTTGTTTTTTTCTTTTGTGGGGGAAGTCTCCCCCTACGCGCGGGCTTCCTCGCCAAATTCACAATTCGCGCAAAATTTTGTGCAATGTTTCGACTATTCGTCGAACCATCGCACAAAATGCGCTCATTGTGGGTTTGTCTCGGCGATCCCGCGCTACCCCCTCGACGACGTTGCGCTTGCTCTCGGTGGAGTGCAGCATAAAATATAAAATTTAAATTCATTGATCTCGCTAAACTTTTCAATTTTAGTGTTTATCACTTTAGGCGTTGGCCGCCGATTGTGGGCGGATTTGTTTGTTTTAGAGTTTTGGAGAATGTCAATGACGGAAACGATACACGAAACCGTAGTCATAGGGAGTGGGCCTGCGGGCTATACGGCAGCTATATATTTAGCGCGCTCAAACATAATGCCCTTAATTTTGGAGGGGCCAGTGCCTGGCGGGCAGCTAACCATAACAACGGACGTCGAGAACTACCCAGGCTTCGTCGATGGGATTTTAGGCCCAGATCTCATGGAGCGAATGCGAGATCAGGCCAAGCGTTTGGGCGCTACGATTATGTCCGCTACGGCTATATCGCTGCGAAACAACGCGGCTCCCTTCGAGTTAGAAATAGAGGACAACCTAGGGCGCGCTGGGCTTATCAAGGCAAAGACGCTAATCGTTGCAACGGGTGCATCGGCGCGCTTTTTGGGGCTGCCAAAGGAGCAGGAACTCATGGGTTACGGTGTTAGCGCATGCGCAACCTGCGATGCGGCGTTCTACCGCGATAAACACGTTGCAGTGATGGGCGGCGGCGACACGGCGATGGAAGAAGCGATTTTCTTGACGCGTTTTGCAAAGCGCGTAACGCTCATACATAGGCGCGAGGGCTTTAGAGCAGCGCAGGTGATGGTCGATAAGGCGCGAGCCAACGCCAAAATCGATTGGAAACTCAACTATATTGTTGTCGATATGCAGGGAACGGCCAAAACAGGCTTGGAGTCGCTAACGCTTGAGAACACGCTCACAAAGGAGCGGGAGCAGTTCGACTGCGACGGGCTTTTCGTGGCTATCGGACATACGCCAAATACGGAGTTTTTAGGCGACAAAATTGCGAAAAGTGAATCGGGTTATATCCTAACAAGTCATGACACGACGACGAACATTCCAGGCGTTTTTGCCTGCGGCGACGTCGCGGACCAAGTTTATCGACAGGCAGTTTTAGCGGCAGGACGAGGATGCATGGCGGCGATCGACTGTAAGAACTATTTGGAAAACTTGGGTTAAATAAAGGGATGCGCAGAACTACAGGGGGCTGGCGCCCCTGTACGCTATTATGTCTGTAACACATTGATTTTATTGACTTTATTTTAAACGCGTTTGCTTATTCCTAGTTTTTGCTAACGGTTTTTGACTCCCTGTCCAGTGTTCAGAGTTCCCCCTAAACAGCGCTACATACGTTCCTTGCAAACGTAATGCACATCCATTATGAGTGATTTACAGTAACAGTAGGGATGCGCTTACTGTTCGTTTGTGTGTCTGGCGAACTTTCCCCCTTGACGTAGGCGCTGCGTTTACTGCTTTAAGGTATTTTGTTATAGGAGAAAATGATGAGGAAGAGTTTGTTTTTTATGATGTTTTTAGCTCTTTGTTCAACGCTTCTGCTTCTAGCTTGCGACGATGGCTCTAAAGATGAGTTTGAACCGCGTGTGCGAGCCTTAGAAGGAGTGCAAAAAAAAGGCTGTTTTATTAGCCTTGTCACCTCCGAATGCAAAGACAACAACGTTACCATGTACAAGGTGAAGTGTAGCGGCGAATCCGTTGGCGGGGAGATCGACTGTCCCGCGGGAAACAAATGTATCAGCGTTAGCGAGTTTCACGGTGATGTTTCCTACTGTGTAGCCGAAAACGCCAATCCAGAGTGCGTCATCTCTAGTTGTGATGCAAAATCAAACCTTAAATTAAAGGAATGCAACAACGGCAAGTGGGAAGAGAAATACTGCTCGGCCAACGAGGTATGTCGCGCTGTGGGCAAAGAAATCGACGGTTCTGATATGACAGCTCGATGTACGCCGAACCCAGACTTAAATGGGATGGATCCCTGTGTAAAAGCAGGCTACGCACGGCTGCAAGCAACAAAATGTGCCAAAAATAACGAGTATGCCGTAATGACCTGTGGAGACGGCTATATGTTAACAGAAAGTTGCCATGGCGAGTATTGTGAAGGCGTGAATGTAAAACAGAAGCTCTTGGCTTTTGCGGAAAATATTGAAGATACGAAGAAAAAAAGTTTGCTTACGGCCACTGCTTTACGTTTCTCAGATGAAGAACTACACGGGTGTAAACTCAATACGAGGATCGACGAGCTACTTACCTTGTTCGCACAAGAATAAAATGCTGAAAATTGCCGCTATCGGCGAAGTTCTTTGGGATCTTTTTACAGATACCAAAACGCTTGGCGGTGCTCCAGCAAACTTTGCTCACCACTGCATGCGCCTTGGTTATAAGGCGCATTTACTTTCGGCTGTTGGCCGGGACGTGCTAGGCGAGGAGGCGCTTGCGGAGCTATCGCAATACGGCTTAGCCAAAAATATACAAAAAAATGCTCAACCCACAGGTAGCGTAGAAGTACAGCTAGAATTCGCGGGGGATGCCACTTACCACTTTCGCCCCAATAGCGCCTGGGATAATTTAGTAACGACCTCACAGTGGCGCGAGATCGCTACAAACTCGGCGTTACTCTACTTTGGAAGCCTAGCGCAACGAAGTACAAAATCGCGCAAATGTATACGCGAAATCATTGAAGTTGCTAGCAGTAATCCGAATAATATTCGGTTTTTCGACGTCAACTTACGTCAAAACTTTTACGATCTCGCGCTAATAACGCAATCGCTTCGGTCTGCAAATATTGTCAAACTCAATGACGAAGAATTCCGCGTTTTGCAAAACTTACTGCAGTTACCTAGCGATCGCGATTTAGCGCTTGAAGCACTGATACGCAAATTTGAGCTTGAACTCATCCTTCTTACTAGCGACAGCGCGGGAAGCTTTGCATTCACCAAAGAAGGGCTGTGTTATTTTGCCAAAGCCGTCGAAGTCGAAGTCGTCGACAGCGTGGGAGCAGGCGATGCTTACGCGGCGGCTTTTGTTTGTTCGCGACTTGATGGCTTAAGCATCATTGCGGCTATGGAGCGCGCAAGCGCGTATGCTGCGAAAATTTGTCAGCAAAAAGGCGCGTTTGTAAAATATTGATCTTTGCACACGGGGAAACCCACATCCCCCAAAAAGCAGTCTTTTAAGGAAACTCTGATTTATTTTTGGAGCTCCGCCCCAAGCCCCGCTAAGGGGTCGAAACGAGTAAAACTAAGTGTTTTACGAGTTGATGACCCGCTTTCGCAGTGAGCATGACCAAGCCAAGCTCGCTTGAGCTTGTGACATGCGAACAAGAAAAAAACCGTAGGTTTTTCATGAGACTAGATTTGCGCAATCGAACGCAAGCCTGCGTGAGTGCAGCGCAAATCGTAGTCGGAATTGAGGAACTGAGTCCTTAGAACCCTTCCTCTGTGCAACGTATTGATTTTATTGGCTTTTATTTTGAAGACTCACCTGAATTTCTTAACTTTCATTAGCTCTTTTTATGACTAACTTTGCATTAATCAGAGCATCCTTAAGTAATTTTCGAATAAAATGTCATGCTATCTTATACATGCTATCTTATACATGCTATCTTATACATGCTATCTTATACATGCTATCTTATACATGCTATCTTATACATGCTATCTTATACATGTCATATTTAATTAGCATTATTAACTTATACATCTCTACAAAATGTTTCATTTTGTTTAAAACTGTATCGGATTTGTAACATTAAATTC